>JBQCGO010000393.1:0-4391 GCA_051955575.1 Burkholderiaceae bacterium | reverse complement strand
ACACGTTGCCTTCGGCGGCTCGGCGCCGAAGCCGTGTTTCCCGTTTAACTGCGCGCAGCGGACCTGTGCGCGGGCACCAGAACGGCGCCATTGTAATCGCGACGCGCCGGCGGCCGAAGCGTTTTGTCGCAACCGCGCACACCGGCTGGCCATGGGCGGGCAAGTCCCGGTTTACACTGGGCACCTATTTCCCGACGCCGCGCCGCGGCCATCCACGATGCCCAGCACTCAGCCGATCGACGCCGGCAGCCATTCCGGCACCTTTGAAGAAAAAGCCGCGTTCTACAGCCGCGAATACAACGCCCGGGCCGCGATCCCGGAACATTCGCGCATCTTCACCCGGTGGCAGAAGGAATCGGCGCACGCGCGCCGGATGCAGGCCGGGCTGCTCGACATCGCCTACGGCGAGGCGCCCGGCGAGCGGCTCGACTTCTTCCCGACGCCGAAGAGCGGCGCGCCGCTGCTGGTCTTCATCCACGGCGGCTGGTGGCGCTCGCTGGACAAATCGGATTTCACCTTCGTCGTCGCGCCGTTCACGCGCGCCGGCTACAACGTCGCGCTGACCAACTACACGCTTGCGCCGCAAGCCTCGATCGAGGAGATCGTCCGGCAGCAGCTGCGCGCGCTGGCCCGGCTTTATCGCAACGCCGAGGCCTACGATTTCGACGCCGGCCGCATCGCGGTGGCCGGCCACTCGGCGGGCGCGCACCTCGCGGCGATGCTGATGGCCGCGCAATGGCCGCGCCTGGGCGACGACCTGCCGGCCGACCTGGTCAAGGGCGGCATCCTGCTGTCCGGCCTGTACGATCTGGCGCCGGTGCCTTACGCCGAATTCGTCAACGTCGACCTGAGGCTGACCGCCGAATCCGCCGCCGCGCTGTCGCCGGCGCGGATGCCGCCGTCGCATCCGGCGCCGTTCATCACCGCCGTCGGCGGCCTCGAATCGTCCGAGTTCCGCCGCCAGACCGCGCTGATCGGGAACGCCTGGCACGCCGGCTTCCGCGGTGACGTCCCGCTTCCCGACGCCAACCATCTGACCATCTGCGACGCGTTCGCGGCGCCCGACAGCGCACTGCAGCAAGCCTCCCTCGCGCTGCTCGAGGAAGCGTTCGACGCGCGTTGAGCGAGCGTCGCCGGATCGCCGGAGACCCGGCGTCACGCAGAATTTGTCGCGCCGTCCCTTCAGAAGGTTTCCGGCGTGCCGATAAGGTACGAAACCGTGGCGCCGGAAACGCCGCACCGCCGTTCCCGGCGCACGCAACGAAACCAATGGAGAAAACACAACATGAGCGACGCTGACGTCGATCTGGACGCGCTGTTCGATGAAATTTCCACCCAGCGGATCGAGGAGGCGGCGACGGTGGCTGCGACTGCGGCTGTGACGGAAACCGCCGCAGTGACGGATGCGAGCGCCACGACCGAGGACGCCGATGCGGTCGACGCCTCCGGCAAGCCGATGTTCGAACGGCTCGGCGGCATCGTGCGGCTGCTGCACGATTCGCTGCGCGAGCTCGGATTCGACCGTTCGCTGTCCGACGTCGCCTCCGAGATCACCGATGCCAAGGGCCGGCTGGAACACGTCGCGACGCTGACCGAGCAGGCCGCCAACAAGGTGCTCAACACGATCGACGAAGGCATGCCGGCACAGGATGCGTTATCCAAGAGCGCGAAGGACATCGAGGATCGCTGGAACCGTCTGTATGCCGGCGAGATGGGCATCGAGGAATTCAAGGCGCTGGCGGCCGATTCGCGCCGCTTCGCGGCCGAGACGCTGGCGGTCAGCGAAGCGGAGAAATCGCGCCTGCTGAACATCATGATGGCGCAGGATTTCCAGGACATCACCGGCCAGCTGATCAAGAAGATCGTCTCGATCACGCACAAGGCCGAGCAGGAACTGGCGCAACTGCTGAAGGACAACGCGCCGGCCGAGTACCGCGCCTCGATGACGGTCGAGCAGCAAGACAAGCCGGTCGAGCTGATGCAGGGCCCGGCCGCACCCGGCACCGCGATGGAACAGGACGACGTGGACAATCTGCTCGACAGCCTGGGGTTCTGATGGACGACATGCTGAAGGAATTCGTGGTCGAGGCGCTGGAGCTGGCGACCAACGTGGAGGAGCATCTCCTCTCGCTGGAGCGCCATCCCGACGACATGAATACCCTGAACGCGGTGTTCCGCTCGTTTCATACAATCAAGGGCGGCGCCGGCTTCATGGGCCTGCCGGCGATGGTCGCCGCCTGCCACCTGACCGAGAACCTGTTCGACGCGCTGCGCACCGGCAAGGCGCCGGTGACGCCGCTGGCAATCGAGGCGGCGCTGGAGGCCAGCGGCTTCGTCGCCGACCAGCTCGGCGCGCTGAACGACGGCACGCCGCCGGACGCGCTGGCGCCGATGCCGGATGCGCTGAACGCGATCCTGGTCGACGCGATCGAGGGCCGGAACCCGGCACCGGTCGCAGCGGCCGCCCCTTCCGCTGCGCCTGCCCCCGCCGCGCTCTCGATCATGGAAACGGCGCCCCCCGATGCGCAGCCCGGCGGCCCGGACTGGGAAGCGCTGTTTCGCGCGGTGGCGCCCAATGCGCTGCAAGTCGTGGATCACGCATCGCCGGCTGCCGGCGACGACATGCCTGCGGCGTCGGGCGAAACGGCATCCGCTGCCTCCCCGGCCGCGGCGCCAGCCGCCGGCGGCTGGGACGGCGTCGAACGCCGCAAGGGCGCGCCGAACGCGGCTGCGCCGGCCAAGGAAGACAGCATTCGTGTCGACGCGATCAAGCTCGACGCGCTGCTCGAAGTGGCCGGCGAATCGGTGCAGGCCGCCAATCAGGCCAGCGTGCTGCTGGAAAAACTGTCCCAGTTCAAGTTCGACGGTGCCGCTGCCGTGCTGATGTCGTCGCTGGCCGAAACGCTTGGCCGCGCGTCGCGCTATTCGACCGAGCTGCAGCGCGCCACGCTGTCGACCCGGATGCAGCCGGTCGGCCGGCTGTTCCAGAAATTTCCGCGGCTGGTGAGGGAACTGGCGAAGGATCTCGGCAAGGATGTCGAGCTGATGATCGAAGGCGCGGAAACCGAGGTCGACCGCGTCGTGGTCGACAGCCTGTACGACCCGCTGGTGCACATGCTGCGCAACTCGCTCGATCACGGCATCGAGAGCGCGGAAAAGCGCGCCGCCGCCGGCAAGCCGGCGCGCGCGCTGATCGGCCTGAAGGCGTGGCAGGAAGGCAGCAGCGTGATGATCGAGCTGACCGACGATGGCAAGGGCATGGATCCGCAGGAGCTGCGCGCGAAGGCGATCGCCAAGGGATTGATCGGCGAGCACGCGGCGCAGACCGCGCAGGAAGCGCTGCAGCTGATCTTCCTGCCCGGCTTCTCGACCAAGGAAGTCGCCTCCAGCGTGTCCGGCCGCGGCGTCGGCATGGACGTAGTCAAGACCGCTGTGGAAAAGCACCGCGGCGCGATCCAGATCGACTCGGTGCTCGGCAAGGGCACGCGCTTCTCGATCCGGCTGCCGATCGAACTGTCGATCGTGCCGACGCTGCTGGTGCGCACGTCCGGCGCGGCGCTGGCGATGCCGATGGCGGTGGTCGAGCGGGTGATCGAACTGCCGGAAACGCTGTCCAGCGTTGGCGGCGCGCCGGTGGTGCGCGACCAGGGCCGGCCGCTGCCGCTGCTGTCACTGGCCGGCGTGCTCGGCTACGAGCGCGGCGCCGAGCGGGTCGGCATCGTGATGGCGGTGCCCCAGCCCTACATCCTCTCGGTAGACGCGGTCGACGGCACCGCCGATCTGGTCATCAAGCCGCTCACCGCGCTGCCGGTGCCCGGCGTCAGCGGCACCGCGCGCTCGGCCGAGGGCGAACTGGTGCTGGTGGTCAGCCTGTCGTTCCTGATGGACAACTGCAAGGAACATCCGCGGCTGGCCGCGTAGCAATCCATTGCGTCGGGGAACAGCGCCGCCCGTCTTCGGCGGCGCGTGCCGGCGCCCTCTCCCTTCGTTTCCTCCCACCGCTTGCGGCGGTCACAACTCGTAGGCATCCTTCTCGCCGCTGATCACCTGGTCGATCAGCTTGCGGTTGAGCGTCGGCGCGAGCAGCTCGATGAAGGTGTACACGTAGCTACGCAGGTAGGCGCCCTGCTTGAGCGCGACGCGCGAGACGTTGGTACCGAACAGGTGGCCGGCCGACAGCGCGCGCAGGGCGGTGTCGCGTTCCGCATCAAACGCCATGCCGGCGATGATGCCCACGCCCAGCCCGAGCTCGACGTAAGTCTTGATCACGTCGGCGTCGATCGCCTCCAGCAGAATGTTCGGCTTCAGGCCTCGCAGCGAGAACGCGTGGTCGATCTTGTTACGGCCGGTAAACGCGGCGTCGTAGGTGATCAGCGGATACGACGCGATTT
>JBQCGO010000392.1:0-3390 GCA_051955575.1 Burkholderiaceae bacterium | reverse complement strand
TCGGGCTGGTGAGTTCCGGCATCGGCATCACGTTCGTGCCGGCGTCGGTGCAGCGGCTGCGCTTCGAGAATGTCGTGTACCGGCCGCTGCAGGGAGCGAAGGCGAAGAGCGGACTCAGCCTGGTCTGGCAGCGGCCGGATGCGTCGCCGGTGCTGTCGGCATTCGTGGAGATCGCCCGGGAGATGGCGGCGCGGAAGGATTGAGGCGGATACCGGGCCGGTATCCGCCTCACGGCTGCATCACCGATGCCTCATGGCCGGGCGGCAAACACGACTGCGCGAGTCGAGTCGAAACTCGGGTAGGACCCGGTTTCGGTCAGGCTGCCGTCCGTGCCGACGCGGTAGAGCTTGGCGCCGTTGGTCTGGAACGAGACCACCGCCATCGTGCCGTCGCCATTGAAGGCCGCACCGCGTGCCTTGCGGGTCGGACTCAGCGTCAGTTGGCTACGGCGAGTCAGCGCGGTACCGTCGAAGTCGATCAGGGCTACGGACCCGTCGCCTACGGCGAGCAACCGCGAGCCATCACCGGTGACAGCCAGAAAGATCGCCTTGCTCACTCCCCCGGCGGCATCCGGATTGATCTGCGCTATCCGAACCGGCGCGGCGGGATCGGTGAGGTCGAACACCCCGACGCCGTTGATATCCACCGTCGTGTAGAGGCGGTCGACGCCGGCATACCGCAGCACGACAGTGGCATTCCCGACCGCGCCGTCGGCATTGGCCAGATCGGTGATCGTGTCGCCGGTCCGACTGAATGCCTTGCTGCCTTGATAGAGATAGGTCCCGTCGGCGTTGATGCCGACACCGTGATAGCGGGTGATGTTGTCCGCGGCGGAATTCAAGAACGCCAGCGAGCCATCCGCCGCGATCGCGAACGTCAGGAAGGTGTCGTAGTCGTTTTCCTCGACGATCAGACGGCTGCCGTCGGGTGTGATGCCGAGGCCGACTGGCGCGCATTCGTCGCCGTCTCCGCATCCCGGGCCCGAGCCGGGAGCCAGCAGAAACGAATCGACGAAGGACAGCTTGCCGGTGTCCCAGTCGATTTCAAAGCGGCTGATGCGCGCATTGCCCCAGTTCTGCTCGATTTCCGAGGCGGCATAAACCCAGCGCCTGTTCGGATGCACGGCCAGGCCGAAGATCTGGTGGTTCGGCAATAGGTCGCCGACCGGGATCGATGCATTTCCCAACTCGGTGAGACCCGCGTCGGTCGCCGACATCGCGCGCAGCGTGATGCCGTCGGCCAGCAGGAACAGTTGCGACGGGCCGGTGGCGACCGGCGCGGGATCGGGATCGGGAGCGGGCGTCGTCGGCGTGTCGACCGACGTGCCGGTATCGGCGGGCGGCGCGCTGTCCGATCCGTCGCAGGCGGCGAGCAGCAGGCTGAGAGCGAGCGGCAAAAGCGTGTTCTTGAACGAGGTCATGGCAGGCGTAGTCCCGAATTGGATAAGGTTCGATGGACCGGTCCGGAAGGCCTGTATGCGCCGTGCGGAACGGGGCGGGTCGGCAGGGCGGAAAGGACGTCCGGGTGGCGCCTCGCGCAGACCGTGCTGCGAGCGGAAACGGCGCTCGTGACGCGCATTTCCCCAGGGAAACTGTGTTTTCATCCTTGGGCGCGCGTCTGCCTAGAAACAAAACAAAGCTCACGAAGCAGCGCAGCATGAATAGATTTCAGCCGGCGATGAACGGCGTTGCGCCTGCCGGTGCGGATTGGGAAAAGACGGCGAAGGAAAAGACGGCGAAGGGAAAGACGGCGAAGGAAAGGCGGGGGGAAGGAATCCGGCGGCGCCCCCGGGCGGCGCCGGCCGCGTCGTCGCGTCAGCGCAGCATCTCGACGAACACCCGCGTCGCCATCAGTCCCGGCGCGCTGTGGTGCGCGGCCGGCGACATCCAGCCGGCGAGCAGCGTCATCGCCTCCTCGCGACTCGGCGCGGCGGCGAGTTCGCGTTCCAGCGCACGCAGTTCGGACTCGAAGTCGTTGGCCGCCGGTGCGGCGGCCGGGTGCCGGATGATGCCGCGTGCTGTGCGCCGGCGCGCACTGCCGCCATTCTCGCGGCCCTTGCCGACCGCCTCGCGCCGGCGCTGCCGCTGGCGGAAACCGGGTTCCGGCGCGGCCGCATTGGCGGCATCGGCGGCGCCGTCCTCGATCCAGTCGCGGATCGCCTGCTGCTCGAACGCGGTGAATACGCCGAACATCTCGGCGCGCTCGCCGTCGATCAGTTTCCAGAAGCGGCTGTCGGCGGCCGGGCGGCCGCGCCGGATCCAGCCGGCTTCCTGCAACGCGTCGAGAAACGCCGGCATCGCGTCCGGGTCGGACAGCCAGTCGTTGATGCCGCGTCCGGCGACACGGCAATAGTCGGCGTGCGCGTGGCGGCCGACCGCGCTCTTGCGCGCGAAGATCGTCTCGACCTCGCGCCGCGGATCGTAGTCGCGCGCGATGGCTTCCGCGCCGGGACCGAGCAGGTTGAGCCGGTAGCCGTTGCGCACGCGGCGCCAGAAGTCATCGGCGTCGCCCACGCGCGGCAGCGCGTCGGACACCGCGTCCAGTGCCTGCCGCGCATGGCCGCTGTCGGCGTTGTCGATGGTCACGTGCAGCGTGAAGTAGGTCGGGTCGATGCCCAGTTCGTTCAGCTCGTAGCCGGTGATCAGCAGGTGCAGCGGGGTTTCCTCGTAGCCGAGGTTGTAGCCGATCACTTCGGGCAGGAAATGCGCCGCGCCGTGCGCCAGCGCGAGCTGCAGCGCGCCCTGCAGCCAGCGGTCGTCGGGCAGGCCGTCTTCCCAGCGTTCGCAGCCTTCGGCCGCCAGCAGCTTGCGGTACAGCAGCACGTGGTTCCTGTCCGGCACGCCTTCGCCGAGTTCTTCCAGGTAGGTGCGGATCAGCGCGGCGAAGCGCGGGTCGCGCCAGTGCGCGACCAGCCCGTACAGCCAGGCGCCGTCGACCAGCTTGGTCGGCGCGACCGACTTCAGGAAATACTGCGCGTGGGCGCGGCTGCGGAACAGGCGCCGGCTTTCGCCCGCCTGCCGCGCGGCGAGATAGTCGCGGTAGCCGCGTCCGACGCTGTCCACCCGCGCGTCGAACCAGGCGGCCAGACCATCGGGTGATGCGGGCAGCTCGGCGTCGAGGCGCGATGCCTCGTCGAGACAGCGTTCGAGGAAGGCGCGCGTCTCATCGGGCAGGTCGCTCGGTGCGTTGCGGGACAGCGCGCGATGGATCGCGCGGGCGTCGGAGAAATTGCCGGGAGAGGTGTCTTGCGCAGTGTCGACCGCCGCGCCTGTCGGCGGCGGATCGGCGTCGTGTCGGAGCATGATGAAAAGCGTCTGCGGCGGGCGCGCGAACGATGGTCCCGCCGAGCGGTCGCGCCGGGGCATTCTCTCGTGCCGCCGGGAAACCGGC
>JBQCGO010000391.1:0-2756 GCA_051955575.1 Burkholderiaceae bacterium | reverse complement strand
ATTCTACCTGTTGATGATCGCGCTCGGCATGGCGGCCGGCGCGGTGGCTGCCGCGGCGGGCGCCGGCCATCCGGTGCAATTCCTGGTTGCGGCCGCGGTCGGCGTCGCGGCGGTCGGTGGCCTCCGCAGCCGGCGGCTCGCCCGGCAACGGCCGGCGGACGCCGCGCACGATCCGAACATCAACATCGACATCGGCCAGACGATCCAGGTGATCGCGTGGCAGACGACCGACGGCAAGGCCTACACCGCCCGCGCGATGTACCGCGGCGCGCCGTGGGACGTGCAGCTCGACCGCGGCGGCATCGCCGAACCGGGAGCATTCATCATCCGCGAAGTGCGGGGGAGCCGGCTGTTCGTGACCAATTTCACGGACTGAGCCGGGGCATCGACAGGCAAGGGGAGACGGTCATGGAAATCGGTTTCGGCAGCGTCGCACTGATTCTTTTCATTCTCGCGGTGGTGTTCGTCATCAAGACGATCAAGGTGGTGCCGCAGCAGCATGCCTGGGTGGTGGAGCGGCTCGGGAAATACCATGCAACGCTTGCGCCTGGCCTGAACATCGTGGTGCCGTTCATCGATCGCGTCGCCTACAAGCACGTTTTGAAGGAAATCCCGCTCGACGTTCCGCCGCAGATTTGCATCACGCGCGACAACACGCAACTGCAAGTCGACGGCATTTTGTATTTCCAGGTCACCGACCCGATGCGCGCCTCCTACGGCTCCTCCAACTACCTGGCGGCGATCACGCAGCTTGCGCAGACCACGCTGCGCTCGGTGATCGGCAAGATGGAACTGGACAAGACCTTCGAGGAGCGCGACCACATCAATACCACCATCGTCAACGCGATCGACGAGTCGGCCGCGAACTGGGGCGTGAAGGTGCTGCGCTACGAGATCAAGGACCTGACGCCGCCGAAGGAAATCCTGCACGCGATGCAGGCACAGATCACCGCCGAGCGCGAGAAGCGCGCGCTGATCGCCGCGTCCGAGGGTCGCAAGCAGGAACAGATCAACATCGCCGCCGGCGAACGCGAAGCCGCGATCGCGAAGTCCGAAGGCGAGAGACAGGCGGCGATCAACCGCGCGCAGGGCCAGGCCGCCTCGATCCGCGCCATCGCCGAAGCGAGCGCCGACGCGCTGCGCCTGACATCGGCGGCGATCCGGGAACCCGGCGGCGCGGACGCCGTCAATCTGAAAGTGGCCGAGCAGTACGTGAATGCGTTTGCGCAACTGGCAAGGACCAACAACTCGATCATCGTGCCGGCGAACCTGGGCGACATGAGCGGGCTGATCGCGACGGCGATGCAGGTGGTGAAATCCCAGTCGCAATCGCAATCGTCCCGGGAACTCCGCTGAAAAATTCCGGCGGTCGAAGAAGGAGGCTGGGAAACCGACTGCAGGGCGACGCGGGCATGCGTCAAATTCAGACGGGAAGGCCCGGTCAGCGCGTGTTCTGCTTCATGATCCGGTTCTGCTCGCGCTTCCAGTCGCGCTGCTTCTCGGATTCCCGCTTGTCGTGCTGCTTCTTGCCTTTGGCGAGGCCGATTTCGCATTTGACGCGGCCACGCTGGTAATGCAGGTTCAGCGGCACCATCGTGTAGCCGGCACGCTCGACCTTGCCGATCATCTTCGCGATCTCTTCCCCTTTCAGCAGCAGCTTGCGGGTGCGTACGGGATCCGGCTGGATGTGCGTGGAGGCGGTCGGCAGCGGGCTGATGTGGGCGCCGAACAAAAACACTTCGGCGTGGCGGATGATGACGTAGGCTTCCTTCAACTGCACGCGGCCGGCCCGGATCGACTTGACTTCCCAACCTTCGAGAACGAGACCCGCCTCGTGCCGCTCCTCGATGAAATAGTCGTGAAAGGCTTTCTTGTTGTCGACGATGGTCATGAGAAACGGCGGAGCGGGGTCGGTTAGAATTTCGGCTGGTCATTCTAGAGCAGATTTGCCCTGACCGGCTCGTCGATGCCGGCTGCCTTGCCCGCGGCACGGCTTGCGGTTCCCGCATCTGTAAAATTCGGTAGCACCGCCACGGCGCGTCGCCGCGCCTTGTGTCACAGGCAATCCGTCCGGCCTCGTTTAACCCGGCCAAGGCAAATCCGCTCTCGCAAAACGGAGAACCCGATCGATGGCAGTCGTACACAAGTCGGTCTTGCTCGGCTACAGCGCGGAACAGATGTTCGTGCTGGTGGACCGGGTCGAAGACTACCCCGATTTCCTGCCCTGGTGCGGCGGCGTGCAGGTACTGGAACGTTCGGAAGACCGGCTGGTGGCCACCATCGCGATCAACTACCACGGCGTACGGCAGAGCTTCACCACCGAGAACCGCAACCAGCGGCCGACCTCGATGCAGATGCACTTGGTCGAAGGGCCGTTCCGCCATTTCGACGCCACCTGGACCTTCAAGCCGCTGCGGGAGAACGCCTGCAAGATCGAGTTCGACATGCGCTACGAGTTTTCCAGCAAGATCCTCGACCGGCTGATCGGCCCTGTGTTCGGCATGATCGCCAACAGCTTCGTCGATTCGTTCTGCCGGCGCGCGGACGAGGTATATGGCTGATTTGCCGGCGGGCGCGCCGGAAGTCCTGGTGGTCTGGGCAACCCCAGCCGCGCAAACCGTCTGTCGCGTAGCGCTGGCATCGCCGATGACGATCGCCGATGCGATCGCGCGCAGCGGCATCCTCACCCAGCATCCCGAAATCGATCTCGCAACGCACCGCGTCGGTGTATTCGGCAAGCTCTCCGCGCTCGATGC
>JBQCGO010000390.1:0-16090 GCA_051955575.1 Burkholderiaceae bacterium | reverse complement strand
AAGGAAGCGCGGAGCTTCCTTTTTTTGAAACTGGAGCGGGAGAAGAGTCTCGAACTCTCGACCTCAACCTTGGCAAGGTTGCGCTCTACCAACTGAGCTACTCCCGCGTCGACAACAGGACGAGATTATAGAGATTCCTTTGCTGCTGTCAAGCCGAATGCCCCGATCGCTCGCGTATCAAGGGCCACGCGCGGCGCAGGTAATAGAACATCGACCAGACCGTCAGCACCGCCGCGACGCCGAGCAGCCATTGCCCCGGCCCGCTGGTGTCGATGACGCCGAACAGGCTTCCGTAGTAGAGCAGCATCGGAATCGCGATCATCTGCGCGGTGGTCTTGATCTTGCCGATCGAACTGACCGCGACCGACTTCGACGCGCCGATCCGGGCCATCCATTCGCGCAGCGCGGAGATCGCGATCTCGCGGCCGATGATGATGAAGGCGATCACCGCGTTGACCCGGTCCAGCTGCACCAGCACCAGCAGCGCGCCGGTGACCATCAGCTTGTCGGCGACCGGATCGAGGAAGGCGCCGAACGCCGAGGTTTCGTTCCAGCGCCGCGCGAGATAGCCGTCAAACCAGTCGGTGATCGCGGCGACGATGAAGATGACGGTCGATGCGATGCCGCGATCCATCGGCGACAGCCAGCCCACCGGCAGGTAGAAAACGCCGACGACCAGCGGGATCAGCGCCACGCGCAGCCAGGTCAGCAGGATCGGAATATTGAACGGCATGGAAATGTGGGGAAGGATCGGCCGCGCCAATTATGGCGACCGCCTGCCGGGTTGGCAATCGCAGTCGACGTCAATGCAACCGCCGGTAGATTTCTTCCGCAAGCTGCCGCGAAATGCCTTCGACCGACGCGATGTCCTCGACACTGGCCGCGACCACGCCGCGCAGGCCGCCGAAGCGCGCGAGCAGCTTCTGCCGGCGCTTGGCGCCGATGCCCTCGATCTCTTCGAGTTGCGAGGTCTGGCGCGCCTTGGCGCGCTTGGCGCGCATGCCGGTGATCGCGAAGCGGTGCGCCTCGTCGCGGATCTGCGCGATCAGCATCAGCGCGGCCGACTCCTTGCCGAGTTCCAGCGACGGCCGGCCGTCGACGAAGATCAGCGTCTCCAGACCGACCTTGCGCCCTTCGCCCTTGGCCACGCCGACGATCAGGCCGATGTCGAGGCCGAGTTCGACGAACACCTGTCGCGCGACCTCGACCTGCCCCTTGCCGCCGTCGATCAGCACCACGTCGGGCATGACACCCTCGCCTGCAGCGACCTCGTTGGCGACCTTCTCGTAGCGGCGGGTCAGCACCTGCCGCATCGCCGCGTAATCGTCGCCGGGCGTGATGCCGGTGATGTTGTAGCGCCGGTATTCGCCGTTCTGCATCGCGTGGTGCTGGAATACCACGCACGACGCCTGCGTCGCCTCGCCCTGGGTGTGGCTGATGTCGAAACATTCGACACGCACCGTATCGAGGTCGTCGGCTTCCAGGCCGAGCGTCTCGGCCAGCGCACGGGTGCGCGACTGCTGCGATCCCTGCTCCGACAGCAGCCGGGCTAGCGCGATCTCGGCGCCTTTCTGCGCCATTTCCAGCCATTGCCGGCGCTGGCCCTGCGGCTGGAACAGCAGGCTGATCCGATGACCGCACTGCTCCATCAGTGCGCTCATCAGTTCCGGTTCGTTGAATTCGATGTTCAGGATCAGCGTGCCGGGGATGAATTTGTCGAGGTAGTGCTGCGCGAGGAACGCCTTCAGCACTTCGGCGCAGAGCGCGTCGTCGCCGGCAGCCATCGCGTGGTCGACGTGGGACGGGAAGTAGGCGCGGTCGCCGAGATGCCGGCCGCCGCGCACCATCGCGAGGTTCACGCAGGCGCGGCCGCCCTGCACCAGCACCGCGAGGATGTCGATGTCGGCATCGCCGCCGGTCTCCATGCTCTGCTGGTGCAGCACCCGCGACAGCGCGGCCATCTGGTTGCGCACCGCCGCGGCCTGCTCGAACTGCAGCGCTTCGGCGTGCGTGTGCATCTTGGTTTCCAGCGCTTCCAGCACCTCGGTTTGCCGGCCACGCAGGAATTTCGCGGCGTTCTCGACGTCGGCCGCGTAATCCTCCTCGCTGATCAGGTTCACGCACGGTCCGCTGCAACGATGGATCTGGTGCAGCAGGCAGGGCCGGGTGCGGTTCGAGAACACCGTGTCCTCGCAGGTGCGGATCAGGAACACCTTCTGCAGGATCTGCATCGATTCCTTCACCGCCCACGCGCTTGGGAACGGGCCGAAATACTGGTGCTTGCGGTCCACCGCGCCGCGGTAGTAAGCCATGCGCGGATAGGTCTGGTTCGTCAGCTTCAGATACGGGTAGGACTTGTCGTCCCGGAACAGGATGTTGAAGCGCGGCTGCAGCGCCTTGATCAGGTTGTTCTCGAGGATCAGCGCTTCGGCCTCGCTGCGCGTGACCGTGGTCTCCAGCCGCGCGATCCGCTCGACCATCATCGCGATGCGCGGGCTGGTGATCGTCTTCTGGAAATAGCTCGAGACGCGCTTCTTCAGGTCGCGCGCCTTGCCGACGTACAGCACGTTGTCGGCCGCGTCGAAGTAGCGGTAGACGCCGGGCAGGTGCGGCAGCCTGGCCACCGTCTCCAGCACTGCTTCGCGCGGATCGGGCCGGATCGAATCG
Source organism: Burkholderiaceae bacterium (assembly GCA_051955575.1). GTDB lineage: Bacteria > Pseudomonadota > Gammaproteobacteria > Burkholderiales > Burkholderiaceae_D > JBQCGO01. The sequence continues at coordinate 13,423 of JBQCGO010000390.1, read as the reverse complement.
TCCGTCATCGCCGCCTTCCGTTATCGCCCTTTCCCGAGCGTGTCGGCCAGCAGGCGCAGCGCGGCGCGGTGGCGGGGATCGGCCTGCAGCGCGTCCCAGGACGGCGCCGGCATCGTCGGCACGAGCGCGGCGATACGCACGGCGGAAGCGGCCGAGGCTTTTTCCTGGGGATTCCAGCGCAGGCCCGCGAGCAGTTCGTCGGCCTTGTCCGGCGCATTGCAGATCAGGACCATGTCGCAGCCGGCGTTCAGCGCCGCATGCGCGCCGTCGACCACGCCGCCGGCCACGCTCGCGCCTTCCATGCTCAGGTCGTCGCTGAAGATCACGCCCTGGAAGCCGAAGTCCTTGCGCAGCATCGTCAGCCATTTCTTCGAGAAGCCGGCCGGATGGCTGTCCACCTTGGGATAGATCACGTGCGCCGGCATCACGCCGGCCAGCGCCAGACCGACCCAGTCGTACGGCGCGGCATCGTCGGCCAGGATCTGGTCCAGGCTGCGTTCGTCGACCGGGACCGCGACGTGCGAATCGGCCTTGACGAAGCCGTGCCCCGGAAAATGCTTGCCGCAGTTGGCCATGCCGGCCAGCGCGAGGCCGTGGTTCAGGCTCTTGGCGAGCATCGCGACCACGCGCGGATCGCGGTGGAAGGCGCGGTCGCCGATGATGCTCGATTCGCCGTAGTCGAGGTCGAGCACCGGCGTGAACGACAGGTCGACGCCGCAGGCGCGCAGTTCCGACGCCAGCACGAAGCCGAGCGCGGTCGCGGCCTTGTTCGCTGCCAGCACGTCGCGGTCCCACAGGTCGCCGAGCCGGCGCATCGCCGGCAGCACGGTGAAGCCGTCGCTGCGGAAACGCTGCACCCGGCCGCCCTCGTGGTCGACCGCGATCAGCACGCCGGGCCGGGCCGCGTGGATCGCGTCGGTCAGCGCGACGAGCTGCGCGCGGTTCTCGAAATTGCGGGCGAACAGGATCACGCCGCCGGTCAGCGGATGCCGGATGCGGCGCCGGTCGTCGTCGGTCAGCGTCGTGCCGATCACGTCGAGCATCACCGGCCCGAGCGCCGGCGCGCCGTCTTCGGTTGGTGTCTGCGATGCGTCCTGCGCCGCGGGTGCTGCTGTCGTCATGCTTGCTCCGTGTTGTTCGTTGCTTGTGCCGCTGTGTAGTCAGTTGTCCGTTCGACGATCACGAACGCCACCGCGTATTCGTCTTCGTCGGTGATCGATACCTGCGCGTGCAGCCCGAGCCGCCGCATGTGCTCGCCGAGCGCGCCGTCCGCGCGCACCACCGGCTTGCCGCCGGGCGCGTTCAGCGTCTGCATCGCGCGCCAGGTCATCGGCATCCGCATCCCGAGGCCGATCGCCTTGGAAAACGCTTCCTTGGCGGCAAAGCGGGTGGCGAGGAAGCGGACGCCGCGCGTCGGCACCTTCGCGCCGCGCCGGCGGAATTTCTCCAGTTCTTCGTCGCCGAGGATCTTTTGCGCGAACCGCTCGCCGTGCCGCGCGAGCGCCTGCTCGATGCGCGCGATGCACACGATGTCGGTGCCGATGCCGTAGATCATGCCTGTGTGCCGGGCCCGCCGGTCGTGCCGAATGTGGCGAGCGCGTCGAGCCGCGCCTTGACCATCTGCGCCTTCATCTCGCGTACCGCCTCGTTCCAGCCCGAGAACACCGCCTGCGCGACGATCGCGTGGCCGATGTTCAGTTCGGCGATCTCGGGAATCGCCGCGATCGCCTGCACGTTGGTGTAATGCAGCCCGTGGCCGGCGTTGACCTTCAGTCCGCGCCGCACACCCTCGGTCACGCCGTCGCGGATGCGCGCCAGTTCGCGTGCCTGCGCCGCGTCGTCCGGCGCGTCGGCATAGCGGCCGGTGTGCAGTTCGATCACCGGCGCGCCGGCTTCGGCCGCGGCGCGGATCTGCGCCGGTTCCGGATCGATGAACAGGCTCACGCGCACACCCTCGTCGCGCAGCCGCCGCACCGCGGCCTGCACGTCATCGAAATAGCGGACCACGTCGAGGCCGCCCTCAGTCGTCAGTTCGTGTCGCCGCTCGGGAACCAGGCAGGCGTCGTGCGGACGGATGCGGCAGCAGATTTCGATCATCTCGGGCGTGACCGCCGATTCGAGGTTCATCCGGGTCCGCAGCCGCGGGCGGATCGCTTCGACGTCCGCGTCACGGATATGGCGCCGGTCCTCGCGCAGATGCAGCGTGATCGCATCGGCGCCCGCGTCCTCGGCGCGCAGCGCGGCCTCGAGCGGATCCGGATAGGCGGTGCCGCGCGCGTTGCGCAGCGTGGCGACGTGGTCGATGTTGACGCCGAGGTCGATGACGGACGAGCCGTTCGAATTTGCGAGCATGGGGAAGAAGGTGCGGAAGGGCAAAACCGTCATTCTATGCGAGCGACCCGGCGGACGCGCGGCCCGCGCGGGCCGTCGCGTGTCAGAGCTGCATCAGGTCGATCAACATCTGCCGCGTGTTGAGCGGCGCGCCGCCCAGATGGTACGCGAGCAGGAAGCGCATCAGGACCTTGCTCTGCAACTGCGTGGCCGGGTCGGCGTAATCCTCGCGCTCCATGTCGCGCAGCGTCTTGCCGTGCACCACTGGCCAGGAATCGCCGGGCTGCGCGGGCCGCGGCCCGCGCTCGGGATCGACCACATACAGTTCGTCCGGATTCACCGGCTTGCGGGTGGTCGCGCAGCGCGACAGGTCCGCCGCCACCCCGGTTTCCTTCAGCAGCGCGAGCTCGAATTTGCGCAGCACGATAGCCGCCGGCTCGTCGTGCGCGAGCTCGTTCAGCGTGCTCACGTAATGGTCGAACAGCGCCGGATGCGGATCGTCGCGCGCCAGCAGCTTGACCAGCAGTTCGTTCAGGTAGAAGCCGCACAGCAGCGCCGATCTCTCCAGTGGGCGCAGTCCGCCGACCCATTCGGCCGTGGTCAGCGTGCGCACTTCCGACTTGCCGGTCCAGGACAGGGACAGCGGCTGGAAGGTCTGCAGCACGCCGCGCAGCTTCGAGTGCGGCCGCTTCGCCCCCTTGGCGATCAGCGCCACCCGGCCGTGGTCGCGCGTGAACACGTCGACGATCAGGCTGGTTTCCTTGTGCGGGTAGCTGTGCAGCACGAAACCCGGCTGCTGGACGACGCGGAACTCCCGCTCGGGCGCGGCGCGCCTGGCCGGCGCCACCGCGGGAACGGCGGCGCTGTGCACGGCTGCAGCCGGCGCAGCGGCCTTCTCGGCGGCGTGCGCCGGGGCGGCATCCGGTACGGCGATGTTGTCGGCGGAATCGGTCATCGAGTTGCGGCCGCCGGCGGCAGCCGTGTCATTCGTATCCGTAGGCGCGCAGGCCGGCTTCGTTGTCCGCCCAGCCGGATTTCACCTTGACCCATATTTCCAGATAGACCGGGCCGCCGAACAGCCGTTCCATGTCGAGGCGTGCCTGGGTAGAAATTTCCTTCAGCCGCGCGCCCTTCTGGCCGATGACCATGGACTTGTGCGCGTCGCGCTCGACCAGGATCGCCGCAAACACGCGCCTCAGGTCGCCTTCCTGCTGGAACTGTTCGATCAGCACGGTGCTGGTGTACGGCAGCTCGTCGCCGACGAAGCGGAACACCTTTTCGCGCACGATCTCGGCGGCGAGGAACTTCTCGCTGCGGTCGGTGATGTCGTCCTCGCCGAACATCGGCGGATTTTCCGGCAGCAGCGCCTTGATCTCGTCCTGCAAGGCGTCGAGCTGGAAGCGCTGGGTCGCGGATACCGGCACCACCGCCGCGAAATCACGCATCGCCGCGATCTTTTGCGCGAACGGCATCAGGACCGCCCGATCCTTCGCCCGGTCGGCCTTGTTGAGCACCAGAACGCACGGCACGCCGGCCGGAATCAGCGCCAGCACTTCCTGGTCGGCCGGGCCGAAGGTGCCGGCCTCGATCACGAACAGGATCACGTCGGCCGCGGTCAGGGTGTTGGTCACGGTGCGGTTCAGCGTCCGGTTCAGCGCGTTCGCGTGCCGGGTCTGGAAGCCGGGCGTGTCGACATAGACGAACTGGGCGTCGGCGATGGTCTGAATGCCGGTGATCCGGTGCCGCGTGGTCTGCGCCTTGCGTGAGGTGATGCTGACCTTGGCGCCGACCAGCGCGTTCATCAGCGTCGACTTGCCGACGTTCGGCCGGCCGACGATGGCGATGTAACCGCACCGGAAACCGGCGGGAGAAGAATCAGTCATGCTTTTCCGAAGACGGGTTCGGCGTTGGGCCGCCATGCTCGCGGCCGCCATGTTCATCGCCATGCTCACTGCTATTGGTGGCCGGCCGCTGGTCGCTTCCCTCCGGTGAAACGGGCACGTCCGGCGACCTCGTCTCGTCGCGGGCGACGGCATGGTCCGCGGCAGGCTCGGTCGGCGTCGCCGGCATATCCGGTTGGATCGTCGCGATGCCAGCCAGTTTCAGCTGCGACGCGCGCGGCCGGCTCTTGCGGCTGGCGGACGGTACCTTGGCTAGCTTCTGCACCGCTTCCAGCGCCCGCTTCGCAGCCGCCTGCTCGCCGGCGCGGCGGCTGCCGCCGGAGCCGAATACCTGGATGTCCAGCTTCGGCACCACGCATTCGATCTCGAATTCCTGGTTGTGCGCGGCGCCGTGGGTAGCGACCACGGTGTACTGCGGCAGCGGAATTTTCTTGCCTTGCAGATATTCCTGCAGCAGCGTCTTGGCGTCCTTGCCGAGCGTTTTCGGATCGACGGTATCGAGGATCGGAATGTAGAGCGCGCGGATCACGCGGCGCGCCGCATCGAAACCGGCGTCGAGGAAGACCGCGCCGAACAGCGCTTCCAGCGTGTCGGCGAGGATCGACGGCCGGCGAAAGCCGCCCGACTTCAGTTCGCCTTCGCCGAGGCGGAGAAATTGCGACAGCTCGATCCGTTGCGCGATCTCGTAGAGCGTCTGCTGCTTGACCAGGTTGGCGCGCAGGCGGGACAGGTCGCCCTCGTCGATCTTTTGATAACGCTCGAACAGCAGCGAGGCCACCACGCAGTTGAGCACCGAGTCGCCGAGGAATTCGAGGCGTTCGTTGTGCAGCCCGCTGTGACTGCGATGGGTCAGCGCCAACTGCAGCAGCGCCGCGTCCTTGAAGACGTGGGCCAGCCGGGTCTGCAGCAGCGTGGGATCCATGCCTCGGCCGGAAATTATTGCGTCGCCTTCGGTGCTCGCCCGTCCGACGCGGTCGACCCTTCGTACTCGATCAAGAGGCTGACCGGCCCGAACAGGGCGATTTTCTTGGGATAGGCGAAGCTGACGTCATAGCCGCCGTCGGACGTCTTGGTGATTTCGAGATCGCGCCCCGAAATGCTGCCGATGTAGCCAACGTCGGCCTGGCGGTCGAACGACTCCTGGATCTCGCGCACCGAGTGACCGGACGCCTTGGCCTGGGCGATCGCCTTCCTGACGGAAAGGTATTCGGTCACGGTTGGGGACACCTTGAGCGCCATGACGCCGATGAACCCGACGACTGCGACCAGGAGGATGAAGCCGACCAGCGTCATTCCGGACGCGCGCCGGCCGGCAAAACCCCTTGCGTTACCTGCCATGATTGCTCTCCCTGTCGCCACGCGGCCCTGTCTTGTAAGGATTACTGGAAACCGCCGATTCGTTTCAGATTGCCGAGGTTCATCCAGACGAAAAACGCCTTGCCGACGATGTTGCGATCCGGAACGAAACCCCAGTAACGGCTGTCCAGGCTGTTGTCGCGATTATCGCCCATCATGAAATACTCGCCCGCCGGCACGGTGCAGGCAAAGCCTTCCGCATCATAAGTGCAATTTTCGCGGTGTGGAAAGTTGTCGGGATTGGGCACGTAGGTCGGCGCCCGCTCGTCGTTCAGGATCAGATGCGGCACGCCGAGCAGATTCTCGCGGTACTGCTGCGAATAGATCAGATGCTCCTCGTCGAGGAAGTCGGGCAGCCGCTCGTAAGTCGCCGCCTTGCCGTTGATCGTGAGTCGCTTGTTGTGGTAGACCACGTGGTCGCCGGGCACGCCGATGACGCGCTTGATGTAGTCCAGCGACATGTCCTTCGGATACTTGAACACCATCACGTCGCCGCGGTGCGGCGTGCTGACGTCGATGATCTTCTTGTTGATGACCGGCAGGCGGATGCCGTAGATGAACTTGTTCACCAGGATCAGGTCGCCGATCTGCAGCGTCGGCACCATCGAGCTGGACGGGATCTTGAACGGTTCGTACAGGAAGGATCGCAGGAAGAACACCAGCGCGATCACCGGGAACAGGCTGCCCGAGTACTCGATCCAGGTCGGCTGCTTCAGGATGCGCGCCCGGATCTGGTCGCGCTGGCCGGAGTCTGCCTTCACGCCCTCGGCGGCAAGCTTCGCGTGGCGGGCATCGTATTCGGCCAGCGCGCTGTCCGCCCGCGCCCGCCGCTGCCTGGAAAAATAGAAGGTCTCCATCGTCCACACGATGCCGGTGACCACCGTGAGAACGAAAAGGATGAGCGCGAAGTTGCCGAGCAGTTCCTGCATCGTCATTTCTCTTCCACTTGTAGTATCGCCAGGAACGCTTCCTGGGGAATTTCGACCGTGCCGACCTGCTTCATCCGCTTCTTGCCGGCCTTCTGTTTTTCCAGGAGCTTGCGCTTGCGGGTGATGTCACCGCCGTAGCACTTGGCGAGCACGTTCTTGCGCATCGCCTTGACGTTCTCGCGCGAGATGATGTTCGAGCCGATCGCCGCCTGGATCGCGACGTCGAACATCTGGCGCGGAATCAGTTCGCGCATCTTCGCCGCCACCGCGCGGCCGCGGTACTGGCTGTTCACGCGATGCACGATGATCGCCAGCGCATCGACCTTCTCGCTGTTGATCAGCATGTCGACCTTGACCACGTCGGACGCGCGGTATTCCTTGAACTCGTACTCCATCGACGCGTAGCCGCGCGAGGTCGACTTCAGCTTGTCGAAGAAGTCGAGCACGATTTCCGCCATCGGCATCTCGTAGACCAGCTTGACCTGCTTGCCGTGGTAGCTCATATCCATCTGCACGCCGCGTTTCTGCGTGCAGAGGGTGATGACCGAGCCGACGTATTCCTGCGGCATGTACAGGCTGACGGTGACGATCGGCTCGCGGATTTCCTCGATCTTCGACGGCTCGGGCATCTTCGACGGGTTGTCGACCATCACCACGCTGCCGTCGCGCATGACCACTTCGTACACCACGGTCGGCGCGGTGGTGATCAGGTCCATGTCGAACTCGCGCTCGAGCCGCTCCTGCACGATTTCCATGTGCAAGAGGCCGAGGAAGCCGCAGCGGAAGCCGAAGCCGAGCGCCTGGGACACTTCCGGCTCGTATTGCAGCGCGGCGTCGTTCAGCTTCAGTTTTTCCAGCGAGTCGCGCAGCGCGTCGTACTGGTTCGCCTCCACAGGGAACAGGCCGGCGAACACCTGCGGCTGGACTTCCTTGAAGCCGGGCAGCGGTTCCGCCGCCGGCCGCGACGCCAGCGTGACGGTGTCGCCCACGCGCGCCGACTTCAACTCCTTGATGCCGGCGATGATGAAGCCGACCTGCCCGGCCTCGAGCGATTCGCGCGCGACCGACTTGGGCGTGAACACGCCGACTGTCTCGGTGAGGTGCTGGGCGCCGGTCGCCATCAGCAGGATTTTTTCCTTCGGACGCAACGTGCCGTTGACGACGCGCACCAGCATCACCACGCCGACGTAATTGTCGAACCAGGAATCGACGATCAGCGCCTGCAGCGGCGCGTCGGGATCGCCTTTCGGCGGCGGCACCTTGGCGATCAGCGATTCGAGCACGTCCTCGACGCCGAGGCCGGTCTTGGCCGAGCACTGCACTGCGTCGCTGGCGTCGATGCCGATCACTTCCTCGATCTCGGACGCGGCGTTGGCCGGGTCGGCGGACGGCAGGTCGATCTTGTTCAGCACCGGCACCACTTCGACGCCGAGGTCGAGCGCGGTGTAGCAGTTCGCCACCGTCTGCGCCTCGACGCCCTGCGACGCGTCGACCACCAGCAGCGCGCCTTCGCACGCGGACAGCGAGCGGCTGACTTCATAGCTGAAGTCGACGTGACCGGGGGTGTCGATCAGGTTCAGGTTATAAATCCGGCCGTCGCGCGCCTTGTAGTGCAGCGCGGCGGTCTGCGCCTTGATGGTGATGCCCCGTTCGCGTTCCAGGTCCATCGAGTCGAGCACCTGGGCTTCCATTTCCCGGTCGGACAGTCCGCCGCAGAGCTGGATGATCCGGTCGGCCAATGTCGATTTGCCGTGGTCGATATGCGCAATGATGGAAAAGTTGCGGATGTTGTTCATGCACTAGGATGCCAGGACGCCAATGGAAAGGCGGCTTGGGTCAGGCCGGGGACCCGGACGGACGCCTTTCAGCGGGGGAATTTCAATCCGCGCATTCTACCGGATTTCCCCGGCAGGGCATCGGATTCGGGGATGCCGGCAACCGGCGGCACCTCAGTTCAACCCCCGGATGCGGACAGCCAGCCGAGGACGGCGGGTTCGTTCAGGAAATAGTGGCAGACATACGACGACGGGCCTTCGCCCCGACGCGCGGTCAGTACCGGCACCATTTCGTCGTAGCGGGCCAGCGCCTCCTCATCGGCGTCGACGTCGACGATCTCGATCCGCAACGGCCGGCTCGGCACCGCCAGCGCACGCAACTGCGCCAGCATGTCGTCGCACAAGTGGCAGTAGGTACGGGAGTAAAGGGTAAAGACGAGATCGCTCATCGCATGCTTCGAACGCCATCGAAAAAAGAGCCGCCGCCCGGCAATCGCAGGCGGCGGCCCCTCGCCGGCATGCCGGCAGCGGCTATTGCCGGGGACGGATCGGAACGAACTGCGACGTGTCACCGCGGCGCACCAGCAGGACCGCCATCTTCTTCGGATCGAGCTTGGCAACCAGCGCGTAGAACTGCTGCACGTCTTTCACGTCGACATTGTTGAGCCGCTGGATGATGTCGCCCGGATGCAAGCCGACACGCGCGGCGGGGCCGTCGACCGACTCGACCAGCACGCCGCCGTCGACCTTGGCTTCCTTCTTCTGCGCGTCGGTCAGCGGCGACACCGTCAGGCCCAGCATGTTGACGGCCGGCTCCGGCTTCGGCTCGCTTTGCTGCGTCTGGGGCTTGTCCGTCTCCAGTTCCGCCACCTGAACCGGGATGTCGCGGCGCACGCCCTTGCGCCACACCGTCACGACTGCCCGGCTGCCCGGCTTGGTGTTGCCGACCAGGCGCGGCAGGTCGGTCGATTTCTCGATCGGCGTGCCGTCGAACTTCAGGATGATGTCGCCCGCCTCGATGCCGCCCTTGTCGGCCGGACCGCCGGACTCGACGCGTTGCACCAGCGCGCCGCGCGCCTTGTCCAGGCCGAGCGATTCGGCGACGTCCTTGGTCACCTCGCCGATCTGCACGCCGATGCGGCCGCGGATCACCTTGCCGGTGGTCTTCAACTGTTCGGCCACCCGCATGGCTTCATCGATCGGCACCGCGAACGAAATGCCCATATAGCCGCCGGAACGGCTGTAGATCTGCGAGTTGATGCCGATCACCTCGCCGCGCATGTTGATCAGCGGGCCGCCCGAATTGCCGGGATTGACTGCTACGTCGGTCTGGATCAGCGGCAGGTAGTCGCCGGTGTCGCGCGCCTTGGCCGAGACGATGCCGGCCGTGACCGTGTTGGCGAGACCGAACGGAGAACCGATCGCAATCACCCATTCGCCGACACGAATACGGTCCGAATCGCCCATGCGCAGCACCGGCAGGCTGCTGCCCTCGATCTTGACCAACGCCACGTCGGTGCGGACGTCGGCGCCGACGATCTTGGCCTTGAATTCGCGCTTGTCGGTGAGCGTCACGTAGACTTCGCTCGCTCCCTCGACCACGTGCGCGTTCGTCATCACATAACCGTCGGCCGAGATGATGAATCCCGATCCGACGCCGCGCGGTACCACCTCTTCCTGCTGCTGCTGGGGCTGCGGCGCCTGCGTGCGGCCATTGCGCGGCGGCTGGCTGGGTTGCGGCAGTTGCTGGTTGGGCATCGGCATGCCGAAGAAGCGTCGGAAGAATTCCTGCATTTCCTCATCGTTGCCCGCGCCGCCCTGGTTGAGCTTGATCTTTTCCGTGGTGCGGATATTGACTACGGCCGGCCCGGTCTTCTCGACGAGATCGGCGAAATCCGGCAGCACGATGGATTGGGCGCCGGATTGTCCGACAGGCTGGGCCATGGCTATCGAGCCGGTCGCGCCCGTCGCGCAGAGGGTGGCGGCCTGAAACAGGACGGCAGCAACATTGCGCAGTCGTTTGGAGAGGGTTATCTTCATCGCTATCTAGTTGATTTTCGGTTCGATGGAATCGGCGACTTGCCGAAGAGTCGTTGCGGGAACTTCCCCGACGATGGTAAGCCAAAATCGCCCTTGACGTTTTCCCAAGATCGACAGTGCCCCCTGGCGGAACAAACCCTGGCGCCGGCCCGGCGTATCGGGCTCGATGAAGACCGATATGGCGGCCAGTCCGTCGGAATAAACGATTTGCGACAACTCGCGCCGCTCCGCCGCGCCGGGCACGACGGCAGCGTTCGACGCGCCGGCGGCATCCCGGCCAGCCATGGATCTCTTCAGTTCGCGAATCTTTTGAAAACCCGGCGGCAGCGCCTTGACGGACCACGCCGAGAGGTCGGCCTCGCTCATCGCGGTCTCTTCCACGCGCCAGGTCGCCGTGACGAAACCGGGCCGCACCCGCGAGGGATCGATTCCGCCGATCTCGACCTGCGCGAACGACATCTGCTCGACGACGCGGCCATCCGGGCCGATCGTCTGCGCGCGCAGCAACAGGCCGGTATGCCGATCCGCCCAAAGCCGGTATCCGTAACGCAGACGATCCCGCGGCTCCAGCACGATCGATTCGGCCTCGCGCCCGCCGACCCTGCCGGTCATGCCTGCCTCGATGCGGTATCTCGCCTCGATCCGTTCCGGATCGGCGCCGGCGAGAGTCGGGAAGATGTCGTCGGCCGCCGCTTCGACCGCCATGGTTTTGGTCGTCGGCATGTAGCAGGTCATGCGCCCGTTGCGCCGCAGGTATTCCCTCGGCTGGCCGTCGAGAATCTCGACCCTTTCGATCTCGCTGCCGCCACGCTCGACGACGTGCGTGATGCGCGACGTGCTGAAGTCGGAGCCCTGCTGATAGATGAAAATGCCGGAGTAGTTCAGATGCCGGGCCGATGCCTGGATCGTTCGCAGCAATGCCTTCGGGGCGGTTGCTTCAGCCGCGGGGGCTTTCGCATCCGCGGCTGACGCACCGATCAGCGCGACCAAGACCGGAATGCATCGACACCAGGCATGGACGCGCAGCATGAATTTCTACTACTTTGCCGCATCGGCAGCCGCCGGCTCGGAGCGCTGGAATTCCGACGTGCCGTATGCGAAAGGCGAGAAGCGCTGGTGCGCCGTCACGTACTCTTCCATGCTCGCATCCCGCAGCTTTGCCTCAGGCGCCTTGGCCGCGATCGGCGCACTGGCGTTCTCGAGCGCCACGGTATGGCCCAGCGCTACCGTCACGCCGTTCGCCACGGGCGGCGTAACGGCGGCCACGGCCGCAGGCTTTTCGATCTTGGTGTCATGCGCGACCATGAGCGCCGGCGCACTGAAGAAGGCGGCCGTCGCCGCGGCGAGCGCGGCCGCCAGACCTGGCAATGCAAGACGCTTCGTGGATAGTCCTGCGCGGTGGCGTCGGGTCGACCGGGCCGCGGCGAGATCGGCGATGTTTTCCGGAAGCGGGGCAGGATTGCGGGAGAGGTCGGCACCGGGCACGACGATGGTCGGCTCCGCTTTCAGGCGCGCGGCAAAACGGCTGCCGAAATCCGGATTCATCTCGACGGCATTTTCCGGCGCCCGCAGAATGTCTCCGATCATGTGGTAATGACACCAGGCCCGGAAGCCTGCGGGCTGGCGGAGCGTGCCCATCACGACTTCCACATGACCGTCGGACAGCTCGCCGTCGACGAAGGCGGAAACATCTTCCTGGTGCATTTTGTGCGTACTCATGGTGACCTCGGTGCCGCTAGGCTAGTCCCTTTTGTGCTGCGATTCTCAACTTGTTGTTTTTTACCAGCGCTTGTCGATCGCGGTTCCGAGCAAGGGCCTCAATTTCTCCGCAATGGCCTCGCGCGCACGAAATATCCGGCTTCGCACCGTACCGATCGGACATCCCATGACATCCGCGATTTCGTCATAGCTGAGACCCTCGATCTCGCGCAGCGTGATCGCCGTGCGCAACTCGTCCGGCAATGCATCCATCGCCACGTTCACCGTCTGAGCAATCTGCTTGGTCGCCAGCATCGACTCCGGCGTATTGATATCCCTTAGGTGATCGCCGTCCTCAAAAGTTTCTGCCTCCTCGGCGTCGGCCTGGGTCGAGGTCGGGGCTCTTCTGCCTTGGGTGACGAGATAGTTTTTCGCGGTATTGATGCCGATCCGGTAAAGCCAGGTGTAGAACGCGGAGTCGCCGCGGAACTGCGGCAGTGCGCGGTAGGCCTTGATGAAGGCTTCCTGCACAACATCTTCCGCTTCCGCCTGGTCGCGCACCAGCCTTGACACGAGACGCATCAATTTGCGTTGATATTTCGCAACCAGTAGTTCGAACGCTTTTTTGTCGCCCCGCTGGACGCGTTCAACTAGCAGTTGATCGATATCGCGTTCTGTCGTCAATCCCATTCCCTTGCTATTATGCAACATTCGCGATCCATGCTCCGACTGAATACACTGTAGTAAGTTCGCTTTCAGCATCTTATTTGGGTCAACGTGGCTCGCCTTGCGCAGGATCATTCTGCAGCGTTATCCAGCGCAGGGCGACGCAGAGCGGGCGGAACGCTCCGGGCGGAACGGAACGAGGCGTCAGGAAAACCGTTCCTCTGCCCTCGCCGCCATCCCGATAGGAAAGGATGACGAGGTTCGGCCGGCAGACGATCCGCTCCACGTTTGCCGGAAGCGATTTCCCAGGAGACGCAACCTCGGGATCGGCGTACCGATTTTCAGGAAAAACGTTCAGTACGCCTTCCGGCGTGATGACGATCCGATGTGTGCGGTCGATCCGTGTAGACCGTCGCAATCCCATCAGCGCGGCAGCGAAGCAGGCCGCCGCAGCGACATACTCGATCGATGCCGGCAAGTCCGGGAACCACCGCTTGCCGGCAAGGAATGCCGCGCCGAGGACGGCTACCGCGACCGACATCACCCTCGTCAACCGGATCGGCAGCACGGGAGTCGCGACAGTCTCGGAAATGGCTATCGACATCGCTCGGCACCAAAAGAAACGGCGCGGGCCCGCCCCCCACCAGTCGGTGCCGCCCGCCCCCCCACCACGAGAAACAAACGCCGAACACAACCCGGCGGGGTGGTCACCCCCAAAAAAAAACAA
>JBQCGO010000389.1:0-4237 GCA_051955575.1 Burkholderiaceae bacterium | reverse complement strand
ACCCGCAAGAAGAATTTCATCCATTGGGAGTAGTGCATGAGTGCCATCGTTGACATCATCGGCCGCGAAGTGATCGACTCGCGCGGCAACCCCACCGTCGAATGCGACGTGCTGCTGGAATCCGGCGTCATGGGCCGCGCGGCGGTGCCGTCCGGCGCGTCGACCGGCTCGCGTGAGGCGATCGAGCTGCGCGACGGCGACAAGAGCCGCTACATGGGCAAGGGCGTCTTGCGCGCCTGCGAGAACATCAACACCGAAATCTCGGAAGCGATCATGGGCCTGGACGCCAACGAGCAGGCATTCCTCGACCGCACGCTGATCGATCTCGACGGCACCGAGAACAAGAGCCGGCTCGGCGCCAATGCGATGCTGGCGGTGTCGATGGCGGTGGCCAAGGCGGCGGCGGAGGAATCCGGCCTGCCGCTGTACCGCTACTTCGGCGGCTCGGGCGCGATGCAGATGCCGGTGCCGATGATGAACGTGATCAACGGCGGCGCGCATGCCGACAACAACCTGGACATCCAGGAGTTCATGATCATCCCGGTCGGCGCACCGAGCTTCCGCGAGGCGATCCGCTACGGCGCCGAGGTGTTCCATACGCTGAAGAAGATCCTGCACGACAAGGGCCTGACCACCGCGGTCGGCGACGAGGGCGGCTTCGCGCCGTCGGTCGAGAACCACGAAGAAGCGATCAAGCTCATCCTGCAGGCGATCGAGCAGGCGGGCTACGAGCCGGGCACCCAGATTGCGCTGGGCCTCGACTGCGCGGCCAGCGAGTTCTACAAGGACGGCAAGTACCACCTGGAAGGTGAGGGCATGGCGCTGACCTCGACCGAGTTCACCCACCTGCTCGAGACCTGGTGCGACAAGTACCCGATCCTGTCGATCGAGGACGGCATGGCCGAGAACGACTGGGAAGGCTGGGCGACGCTGACCGCGGCGCTCGGCAAGAAGATCCAGCTGGTAGGCGACGACCTGTTCGTGACCAACACCAAGATCCTGCGCGAGGGCATCGAGAAGGGCATCGCCAACTCGATCCTGATCAAGATCAACCAGATCGGCACGCTGACCGAGACCTTCGCCGCGATCGAGATGGCCAAGCGCGCCGGCTACACCGCGGTCATTTCGCACCGTTCGGGCGAGACCGAGGACTCGACCATCGCCGACATCGCGGTCGGCATGAACGCGCTGCAGATCAAGACCGGCTCGATGTCGCGCTCGGACAGGATGGCGAAATACAACCAACTGTTGCGTATCGAAGAGGATTTGGGCGACGTGGCGCACTATCCGGGCCGAATGGCGTTCTACAATCTGCGCTGACCGCAATCAAGCCTTACTGATTCCTACTGTACGCGCCGGCACCGTCCGGCGCGGTTTCATTCTTCCGGCACCGCATGCGCCTTATCTTCTTCTGCCTGGCAGCGCTCGTCCTGCTGATCCAGTACCCGCTCTGGCTCGGCAAGGGCGGCTGGCTGCGCGTGTCCGAACTCGACCGGCAGGTCGAGGCGGCGACGAAGAAGAACGACGAACTGCGCGCACGCAACGCCAAGCTGGCGTCCGAAGTGCAGGACTTGAAGGACGGCACCGGTGCGGTGGAGGAGCGGGCGCGCTACGAGCTCGGCATGATCCGCAACAACGAGATTTTCGTGCAGGTGGTCGATCCGGCCAAGGCCGCGCCGGTGCCGCCCGTCCCGCCGCCCAAGGCGGGCAAGTAATTCCGAAGCGTGACGGCGCCGGGACAGGCGCCGACGGCGCGATTGATTCAGTGCCGCGCCTCGCCGGGCGGCTGCAGCGCCCCGGTCACGGTGTCGGCGGCGAACAGCTGGTGGCAGTCGACCTTGTCGAACTCGTAGTGCCGGCCGCAGAAGTCGCAGTCGATCGACAGCGAGCCCATCTCGTCCAGCGCCGACTGGACTTCCTGCTGCCCGAGCATCTTCAGCATGTTGCCGACCTTCTCGCGCGAGCAGCTGCACTGGAATTGCGGATGCTGCGGCTCGAACACCCGCACCGTCTCTTCCCAGAACAGCCGCCGCAGCAGCGTCTCGATATCGGTCGACAGCAGTTCCTCGCGCTTCAGCGTGCCGCCCAGCATCGCGACCCGGTTCCAGGCTTCCTCGGCATCCTCGGTCCCCTGCTGCGGCGCGGTCCCGCCCTGTTGCGGCAGTTTCTGCAGCAGCAGGCCGCGCGCGACGTTCTCGTCGGCCGCCAGCCACAGCCTGGTTTCCAATTGTTCCGAGCGCAGCATGTAGTGCTCGATCACGGTCGCCATGTCGTCGCCGTCGAGCGGCACGATGCCCTGGTACGGTTGCTGGCCCGGCAGCTTTTCGTGCGGATCGAGCGTGATCGCGAAGCGGCCGTTGCCGTGCGCGTTGACCAGCTCCGTCAGCGTCGCGTTGTCGGGCACCGCCGCATCATCGACCAGTTTCGCAGTCGCCCGCAGCCGCAGCTCGGCGTCGCATTCGACCACCAGCAGCCGCACCGGGCCGTCGCCGAAGATCTGCATCACCAGCGAGCCGTTGAACTTGAGGTTGGCCGACAGCAGCGCCGCTGCCGCGACCATGTCGCCGAGCAGCGCGCGCACCGGCGGCGGGTCGTTCCGGTGCGACAAAATCTCGCGCCAGGCGTCCGGCAGTTCTACCAGCTCGCCGCGCACCGACGCGCCCTCGATCACGAATTTTCGCAGCGTATCGCTCATCGCTCAGTCGATCCCTTTGTCGATCCCTCAGTCGATCCGCTTGAGCGCGGTCTTGAACGTCTGGCCGCGCTTGACGTAGGTGTCGGCGTTCGCCCGCAGCTTCGCGATGTCCTCGTCCGACAGCGTGCGCACCGCCTTGGCCGGGGTGCCGATGATCAGCGAGTTGTCCGGAAACTCCTTGCCTTCGGTGACCAGCGCGCCGGCGCCGACCAGGCAGTTCCTGCCGATCTTCGCGTTGTTCAGCACCACCGCCTGGATGCCGATCAGCGAGCCGTCGCCGACGGTGCAGCCGTGCAGCATCGCTTGATGGCCGATCGTCACGCCGGTGCCGATGTCGAGCGGATAGCCCGGGTCGGTGTGCAGCACGCTGCCTTCCTGCACGTTGCTGCGCTCGCCGATGGTGATGCGCTCGTTGTCGCCGCGAATCGTCACGTTGGACCAGACGCTGGCCTGCGCCTTGACGGTGACCTTGCCGATCAGGGTGGCGGAATCGCTGAGGTAGGCGGACGGATCGACGTCGGGCGCGTCGTCTCCCAGTTGATAGCGGGGCATGGAACTCCGTAGAATGTCGCGCTTTCGCGCAAAGCCGCTATTTTACGTCCGCCTTCACGTCCGCCCGCATGAATCCGTCGCCGAATGCCGAGCCGGTTGAGATGCCGCAAGCGTTGCCGCAGGAATTGCGCGCGGCCGCGCTGGCTTGCCTGCTCGAAACCGATCCGGCGCGCAAGGCGGCGATGGTCGCGGCGCTGCGGGAAGGCCGGGAATCCGGCCGGCTGGCGCTGCGATCGGAAGACGCGCTGACCAGTGCAGCTCCGGTGCCCGGCCGTCCCGCGCGCCCGGAACTGGTGCCGCCGCTGCAAGTCGGGCGCCGCTCGATGCGCACCGTCGAGGGCCGCGCCGCGCTGATCCATGCGCTCGCGCACATCGAGTTCAACGCGATCAACCTCGCGCTCGACGCGATCTGGCGCTTCCCCGGCATGCCGGACGATTACTACGCCGACTGGCTGCGGGTCGCCGCCGAGGAGGCGCTGCACTTCGGGCTGCTGGCGCGCCATCTGGAGACGCTCGGCCATCGCTACGGCGACTTCCCGGCGCACAACAGCCTGTGGGACATGGCGGAAAAGACGGCGGACGACGTGCTGGCGCGCATGGCCTTGGTGCCGCGCACGCTGGAGGCGCGCGGCCTCGACGCCTCGCCGCCGGTGCGCGCCAAGCTGGCGCAGGCCGGCGACCATGCGGCCGCCGCCATCATCGACGTCATCCTGCGCGACGAGATCGGCCACGTCGCGATCGGCAACCGCTGGTACGGCCGGCTGTGCGCCGGGCGGGACCTCGATCCGCTGGCGACCTTCGCCGCGCTCTGCACGCGCTACAAGGCGCCGGTCCCGCGCGGCCCGTTCAATTTCGACGCGCGGCGCGCGGCCGGCTTCACCGAGGACGAGCTGGCCGCGCTGCGGACACAAATGGAGTAGGTGGAGTAGGCGGGTTTCAGCCGGCGATTCAACTGCCCGTTCGCGCCGCCGCCCGGTCCGCTTCGAGCTG
>JBQCGO010000388.1:0-13234 GCA_051955575.1 Burkholderiaceae bacterium | reverse complement strand
CGTCGATGTCGATCGGGTTGCAGCGGTTCAGCACTTCCATCGCCTGCTGCGTCTGCGCGTCGTTGTCGACGTCGACGCAGACGAGGCAGTTGCCGCGCTCGGCAGCCGACGAATAGCGGGTGGTGGTCTGGTCATCGTCGTCCATGCCGAACAGCGACCTGAAGAAATGACCGATGCCCGTCTCGCTGGACGCATCGTGGTCGGCGTCGTAATCCATCCGCGACATCGATGAACCGCCCTGCGAACTCATGTGAATGTCGCCGCGGGTGAAGCCGGCGTCCATCAGCGCGTCGACCGCGCTCTGCGCCTCGGTCTGGTCACGGAAAACGCCTACCAGGGTATGTGCCATGATTGTCTCTCCTGTCAAAAGTTGAATCGCCCGGCCGGTTCGATGCCAGAACGCCGCTGTTACGGCGCCTGCTTCGGACGCGTCCGTTTGCCTTCGTCGAAACGTTCGACCGCCACCTCCTCGGTACGCAACGCCACCGTCTGCGGCGCACGAATTTCGCGCCGTTGCCGGGTGATGCGCACCTCTTCCTTCAACCGCAACTGACGCTCCACCACCAGCACTTCCTCGAGCACGGGGACGATCCAGGTGTCGCCTTCCTGCCGCGCCGCCGGCGGATCGTCGCGCGGCACGATACGTCCGACCGGCACCCGCTCGACCGACAGCTCGTCGCGCATCAGCGGCAGGTCGACGGTCTCGTTCCGCATGGAGACCGTCTTGTGCAACCGCACGCCGCTGCCGGCATCCACGGTGCGCCGCGCGATGTCCGGCGTTTCCTCGATCACCGGAATCACCGTCTGCCGCGATGCGTCGTCGATGCCGGCGCCGGCCTCGGACGCCGCGCCGTCGTTTTCCAGCAGCTCGAACGAGAACGCCAGCCGCAGCGTCCCGTCCTCGCCGAGCGCCAGCAGATTCGCCGGCACCCGCACCGTCCGGCCGCGCTCGGTCCGCAGCATCGCCGCGGCCTCGTCGCCGTCGTGGTCGACCGCGACGACTTGCGCACGGGCGCCCTCGGCGTCGATCACGCGACCGCCCTCGAGCAGGGAAGCCTGCTGCGCGACGTGGCCGGTGGAAGGAATCGATGACATGGTCTTTGTTTCGACGAACAAGAACCGGAATCGTTGCAATTACCTTGCCTGCGCGAGGCGGTGACGGGCGCATGCGCGGCGCCATGCCGAAGGCCACCGTTTTTACCGCGCAAACCGGTAAAAATTACCGTCGGCGCGGGAAGCGCGGAAGAAAGGAAAAAGGGAAGAAAAGCGGCGGCGCGACCGGAAGAACTAACGCCGCCG
This sequence comes from Burkholderiaceae bacterium, assembly GCA_051955575.1. Lineage (GTDB taxonomy): Bacteria > Pseudomonadota > Gammaproteobacteria > Burkholderiales > Burkholderiaceae_D > JBQCGO01. Next base: position 11,935 of record JBQCGO010000388.1, on the reverse strand, counting down.
TCGCGGCTCTTACCGTCACGACAAGCGTTTTTGAATACGGAGACCAGGGATGACGCACATCATCGCAGGACGATTCACATTGCAGGAGGAAGCGGTCGCGGCGGTCGAGGCGCTCGAGCGCGCCGGCTTCGCACGCGAACGCATCAGCCGGTTCTACTGCAATCCGCCCGGCCGGCACGCCGGCACCCCGATCGGCGGCGACTTCGACCGCTCGCCCGGCGCCGAGGACACGCCCTCGGGCTACGGCAAGGGTGGCGGTGCGGGCGCGGCGGTCGGCGTCGCCGTCGGCGCGGCCGGCACGCCGATCCTGGGTCCGCTCGCGCCGGCGCTCGGCGGTCTGGTCGGCGCCCATGTCGGCGGTCTGGTCGGCGCCGCCGCGTCGATGAAGGATCGCGACGAGCAGGCTGCGGTCGAGGCGCCGCCGGAACGGGAAGCCGGCATGATGGTCGCAATCGGCATTGACGACGCCGCCATGCAGGACCGGGCGGTGGATGCGTTGCGCTCGCTCGGCGCAATGGACGTCGAGGCCGCCGAAGGCACGATCGAGGACGGCGACTGGCGCGACTTCGATCCGTTCCTGCCGCCCGCGCTGCTGCCGCCGGGAGAGCCGGCGCGCCGCTGATCCCGTTGGTCGCTGCGCGGCCACTGTAAGGCGCGGCCCGGGAGCCGCGCCGTCATGGCAACTCGCCGTTCACTGACTGCCGGCTGTGCCTCTCCCCGCGTCGTCTGCCGCATACCTGCGAAAACGCCGCCGACTCGATGAGCCGAGCCGGCGGCGTTTTTTCCGAAGCGGCTGCTCCGGGATTGCGCCCGGTCAGGGGCGCGGTTGCCGACGCGAGGCCGGCAAAGGGACAGCGCGGTCTATGTGCGGTCGCTGGACATCTTTGCGCACAGGTACAGCGCATACAGCGCACACAAGCCGACCACGGTGTAGATGATCCGGGAGATACCGGTCATCGCGCCGAACAGGTAGGCGACGAGATCGAAGTCGAACAGGCCGATCAGGCCCCAGTTGATGCCGCCGATGATCAGCAGGATCATCGCGATCCAGTCGACCGCCGACATGCGCCGGGCGTGAGTGACGGAAACGGTGTCGGTGCGCACGTCCGCCGTTCGATTTTCCATGTTTGCCATCGAGAATGCTCCTTGACTGGAAAGCGGCCGCGCACCGTTGGAAAGGCCCGGTGCGCGGCCGGTGTGTCAGCTACGCGCCTTGGCCTGATCGCGCAGCGTGCGGATCTGGTCGTGGTTGCGCTTGACGCCCTGGTACTGCTTCTCGACCACGGACATCACATCCTGCGGCAGGCTCTTGCCGAGCGCGTTGCGGTAGCTTTCGAGCGCCACGTCCTCGCCGCGCTCGCACTCGCTCAGCACTGCCGCGTCGTCATTGCTGGTGAACGCGGTTTTCACGTCCAGCCAGCGGCGATGCATGGTGCCGCTCATGCTGCTGCTGTCCTCGGGCTTGCCGCCGTACTGGGTAACGCACTGCTGCAGTTCGCGTACCGCCTGACCGCAACTCTGGGCGCGGTTTTCGAGCAGGCTCTTCAGTTGCGGATCCTTGGCGTTCTTGGCGCAATCGCGAAAGCCTTCCTCGCCGTCGCGGCTGGTCTGGATCAGGTCGTTGAGCGTGGAGACAACGTCATTGTTTTCCATTTGCTGGTCCTTTCTGTCGGTGGTGGTGGATTGCCGCGTGGCCGCCTACTGGCGAACCGCCGGCGCGCTCTTCTGCATGTCGCGCGGTGGAGACTTGCCCTTGTTTCCGGTGATCGCGTTGGCCATCTCGAGATGGTGTTCCACGATCGGCAGCATCTTGCCGGCGGCGGCCTTCAGTTCCGGGTCGTCGGCGTTTTTGCTCACCTTCTGCAGCAGCCGGATCGTGTTGCGGTGATCGACCGTGCCGGCCTCGTGCATGTACATCTTGTCGAAGGCGTCGCCCGACAGCCCCGAAAGCTTCTTCGCCGCCGACTTGTGCTGCGGATCCGGCTCGGTCGGCAGCGTGACGCCCTTCTGCTGCGCCATCGCCTTCATCTCGTCGAGCGCCTTCGAATGATCGTCGATCATCTTCTGCGCGAAATTCTTGACCTCGGGGTTCTTCGTCTTCTCGACCGCGAGCTGGCCGGTGGCGACCTCCGAAATATTGGCGTAGGCCATTTCGTTCATGTAGTTCTTGTCGCCCTTGCTCACGTCCTTCTTCCCGGCGTCAGCCGGTGTGCCGGTCTTGCCCGCGGACGCGCCGGTGTCGGCCTGCGCGAGCAAGGCAACCGTTTCCGGTACACCGCCGCCGGAAGTCGCCTGGGCAACGCCTGCGACAAGCAGGCACGCGCAACCGACCGCGGCCGTGAGGGTTTTTCCTGGTTGCATGATTGCCTCGCCAAGGGATGGATCAAGGAAAACGTGCCGCATTCCGCGAGGGCCGCGCCGCGCTTTCCGCTCATGACGAGGATTACGCAAGGGGCATGCCATGCGTTGTCTTTTCCGTAATAAAACCGACTCGCCAGTGCATGGCATTAAGGCAGGGAAAGAAGGGGGGCGGCGCGGTCTAGAAAATTTACATTGTTCAGAAATTCTTACCGCCGACACAGGCAAGTCAGGGTCGACCTCTTTCACCGCCGTGGCGCGTCGCAGCGCCGGAAACGCCTTGCAAACGCTCGGCGTTCCTCTCCATAATGAACGTCCCGCGCCCGCCTGCCGCGCCCACCTGTTCGGCGGCGCGCTCCCGATGTCCGCCGATGACCAACTCCTCGCCTCCCCGCCTTCAACCGGCGCCCACAGTGCGCCGCATGCCGCGCATCGGCCGCCTTTGGGAATGGCATCGCTGGGGCGTATACGCGGCACTGCTGGTCTGCGCGGCGAGCGGCGTCGCCTGGTTCGTGCTGCGTGACCTGCTCGCGCTGGAACCGTCGCCAAGCGACCGGATGGTGATCATTGCCCATGGCATCGGCGGCTTTCTCGCGCTGATGGCGCTCGGTTCGGTATTGCCGGTGCATGTGCGCCTGACATGGAACGCCGGCCGCAACCGCCTTTCCGGCGCCACGGCACTGGCATTGCTCGCGGTGCTGTCCGTCACCGCGCTCGGCCTGTACTACGGCACCGAGAGCACGCACCCGGCATTCAAATGGACGCACGTGGTACTCGGCCTGGCTGCGGTGGCGCTATTTCCGCTGCATATCGTACTGGGGCGGCGAACGACCCGGCTCGGTACGGAAGCCGAGAACGACGACGCGCGGCGCCGATACGGTTGATCCGGTTTTCGTCGACGCGGCAAAAAAGTGCACTCCCTTCGGGACAAGCCTAAGCTCGTGCGACGGCTGCAATTTCATTGACCGGCGTACTTCCCTTGCTCGGCCCTCAGGCCGCTCCCGTCCTGGCCTTCAGATATCCACCGGATCCACTTCCAGCGACCATCGCACCCGCGTCTTCATTGAACGCAACGCTCCCATCCACGCCTTGAGAAACGCCTGCAGCGCCGGGCGCGACGTACATTCGACCAGCATCTGCGCGCGCTCGACGTTGGCCACCCGGGTCATTGCCATCGGGATCGGATCGTTGACCGTCACACCGTCCTGCGGCGCGCAGGCGGCGGCGTCGGCCAGGAAGGCCAGCGCCTGTTCCAGCGTCTTCGCTTCCGCGCGCAGCAGCGCCTGGTGCATGTAGGGCGGCAGCGACGCCTGCCGGCGCTCGTCGAGCAGCGCATCGGCGAAGCGCTCGTAGTCGTGCGCGATCACCGCGCCGAACAGCGGATGCTGCGGATAGCGTGTCTGGATCAGCACCTCGCTGCGCCCGCCTTCCTTCAGCGCGGTGCGGCCGGCGCGGCCGGCGACCTGCATCAGTTGCGCGAACAGGCGCTCGCTGGCGCGGTAGTCGTGCGAGAACAGCGCGGTGTCCGGGTTCAGGATGCCGACCAGCGTGAGGTTCTTGAAGTCATGTCCCTTGGCGACCATCTGCGTGCCGATCAGGATGTCGACCTCGCCGCGATGCACGCTGTCGAATGCGGCCTGCGCGCTGCCTTTCAGGCGGGTCGAGTCGGCGTCGATGCGCAGGATGCGCGCGTCGGGAAACAGCCGCTGCAAGCCTTCCTCGACGCGCTGCGTGCCGCGCCCGAGCGGCTGCAGGTCGACGTTGCCGCAGGTCGGACAGGCGCGCGGGATGCGCAGCTCCAGGCTGCAATGATGGCAGCGCAGCCGCCGCTCTGGGCGATGCAGCACCATGAACGCGGTGCAGCGGGTGCAGTGGCTGACCCAGCCGCAGGCATCGCAGGCGATCACCGGCGCATAGCCGCGGCGATTCAGGAACAGCAGCGACTGCTCGCCGCGCACCATGCGCTGGCGCAGCGCCGCCGCGAGTGCCGCGGTGATGCCTTCGGTCGGCTTGTCCTTCTCCAGATCGATCAGCCTTACCGCCGGCAGCGCCGCGTTCTTCACTGCGCGTTCGGCCAGCGTCAGCAGCCGGTAGCGGCCCGACTGCGCGTGGTGCCAGCTCTCCAGCGAAGGCGTGGCCGAGCCGAGCACCACCGGGATGCGCAACTGGTGCGCGCGCCACACCGCAAGGTCGCGCGCCGAGTAGCGCAAGCCTTCCTGTTGCTTGTACGACGGGTCGTGCTCTTCGTCGACCACGATCAGCTTGAGATGCGGTAGCGAGGCCAGCACCGCCAGCCGGGTGCCGAGCACGATCTGCGCGCGCCCCAGGTGCGCGGCCAGCCAGTGGCGCAGCCGCTCGCCTTCGGCGAGTCCGCTGTGCAGCGTCGCCACCGTCGCGCCGGGAAAGCGGGCGCGCACGCCCTGCTCCAGTTGCGGCGTGAGGTTGATTTCCGGAACCAGAATCAGGACCTGCGCCGCTTCGCCGCGTTGCGCGGCGTCGGCCAGGATGCGCGCGGCCGCCTGCAAATAAACCTCGGTCTTGCCGCTGCCGGTCACGCCGTGCAGCAGCGTCGGCGCGAAGCCGTCCGCCGCGGCGATCGCTTCGACCGCCTGCCGCTGTCCTTCGTTGAGCGACGGCGCGCCGGCCGTGGCGTGGCCATCAGGATTGCCGGACGCCTGTTCCATCGCAAGGCGCTTCAACGCCCGATCGAGCGCCACCGTCTTTGCCGCGCGCAGCCCTTTCGGCAGCGCCGGCAACGCTACTTCGCCGAGCGGCCGCTGGTAGTAGTCGGCGGCGAAGCGGCACAGCGCCAGCCAGGCATCGTCCAGCGGCGGCAGTTGCGCGCGCAGCGCGTTGGCAGGCCGGAGGCGATCTTCAGGCAGCGCCGTCGCGGATGCGGTCCCGATGACGAGTCCGACCGCTTCCCGGCTGCCGAACGGCACGGCGACCAACTGGCCGACGCGCGCTTCCGGGTTCTCGGCCGGAGCGAGATAGTCGAACGTGCAGTCGAGCGGGGCGTCGAGAGCGACTTGAAGGATGCCGGGAGCCACGAACTTAAAGGGAATCTTCAAACATCAACGTAAGCAGCGGTTTCCAAAGCGCTTTTTCAGCTATCCACAAATTCTGTGGATAACTTTGTGGAGAAAAGGGACGCGCTCTTGGTTTTCCCTCGTGAATCACACATTTCCGTTAGCTTGCTTAAATCGCAGGCAGATTTTTATCCCTTAAAAATCAATGACTTGAAAAATCGATTGCGCCTTTTTCAGGTTTCGGGTAAGGCCTCGCCTGTTGCGCAGCAAAATGCCCATGATGTGTATAAGTCGTATGGGAAACATGCTTTCAACGGATTTCGATACGGCACGTTTTCCTTTTTGGCAAGCCGACGAAGTTACGGCAAAGCATGAATTTTATGCATGCTGTCTTTCCGGGCCCGTTGTCGGTTTCCTGCCGTCATCGCGTGCCCGCAGCGCAACAAACTCGTGAGGCGCTACTTCAAATCCGTGCCTAACTCCACGTTTTCATGCTGCTTTTTCGCCTATCCACAATCTCTGTGGATAACTTTGTGGGTAAGCCCCTCTTGACAAGCGAAACCGCCAATACTGGCGCGGGTTTCACTGGTTTGCTCAAAGCGTTGGCAAAAAACCGCCTCTTTAAAATCAACGACTTAGCTCACCCGTGGAATGCCGCACAGAAATGCTCGGCAAAAATGTCTACACCGCGCGCCCAAGGAAATTTTGTGTATAACTTGCGCATGCGCTTGACGTGCGGCAGCATTTCGTGGTGAACCGGTTCAGTTCCTGACCTCGCCGGCTGAAGCATGCCAGACGGTACTGAATTCCCGAACGGCATCGACCATGGTCGCCACCGCCTCCGGTGGCGTGAACTGCGAAATGCCGTGGCCGAGGTTGAACACATGTCCCGACGACGGGCCATGCATGCCGAAGGCTTCCAGCACGCGGCGCACCTCGGCGCGGATTTGTTCGGGACCGGCGAACAGCACGGCGGGGTCGAGATTGCCCTGCAGCGCGACCCGGTCGCCGGTCCGGCGCCGGGCGGCGTCCAGACTGACGGTCCAGTCGAGTCCGACCGCGTCGGCGCCGATGGACGCCAGCGCTTCCAGCCACAAGCCGCCGCCCTTGGTGAAGACGATCGCCGGAATCCGCACGCCGTCCTTCTCGCGCTGCAGGCGCTGCAGCACCGCTTCCATCGGCCGCAGCGAGAACTGCTGGTAGACGCCGTCGGCCAGCGCTCCACCCCAGGTGTCGAAGATCATCACTGCCTGCGCGCCGGCATCGATCTGCGCGTTCAGGTAAGCGGCGACCGCCTCGACGTTGGTGTCGAGGATGCGCCGCATCAGGTCGGGCCGGTCGTAGAGCATCGTCTTGACGGTGCGGAAGTCGTCCGACCCGCCGCCTTCGACCATGTAGCAGGCCAGCGTCCACGGGCTGCCGGAAAAACCGATCAGCGGCACGCGGCCGTCGAGCGCGGTACGGATCTGCGTGACCGCGTCGAACACGTACTGCAGCGACGACAGATCCGGCGCGCGCAGCGCCGCGACCGCTTTTTCGTCGCGCAACGGATGCGCGAATTTCGGCCCTTCGCCCTCGACGAAATACAGCTCCAACCCCATCGCGTCCGGCACGGTGAGGATGTCGGAAAACAGGATCGCCGCGTCCAGCGGATAGCGGTCCAGCGGCTGCAGCGTGACTTCGGTGGCGAAGTCGGGGTTCTTCGCCAGGCCGAGGAATGACCCGGCCTTCTGGCGCGTCGCGCGGTATTCCGGCAGGTAGCGCCCGGCCTGGCGCATCAACCAGGTCGGCGTGTAGTCGGTCGGCTGGCGCAGCAGCGCGCGCAGGAAGGTGTCGTTCTTGAGAGCGGGGAATCGGGATGGCATGGCGGTCTTTCGAGAATCCGCCATTATCGCCGAAAGCGAGGGCGCTTCTTCCTCCCGCTGCTGCCCCCGTGTTACCGGGAAGGGGTTAGATGTCCTCGCCCTTCTGCGCCGCCGGCAAGACGTCGATACCGGCGATGCCGAGAACGTTGGCAATCCGGCTCGCGCACGCCTGCCTGTTGGAAGCGCTCCGTCGTTGGTGGACACACGTTGCGGGAACGGCCGAGCATCGGGCCTGAAGTCGCACCGGCGACCGCGCTGATCCGGCCGCGGGCCGCCTTCCGGAAGCGCCTGACCCCGTCTGTCCATTCTTGGAAAAATTCAAGCGGCAAAACGTCGGCGTCTCATAGCGTTCGAAAGAACGCGCCGACAGGAAACGGTCAGTGCCCGGTCGAGCGCGCGGCGTGCCGGCTGCGCTGCTGGCGCCACTCGCGCAGCGTCAGCGTGAGGAATTGCGTGTCCTCAATGAAGTAGCGACGGAAAAGCCGCTTCGGCTCCTTCAGGAACCGGTAGAACCACTCCAGGCCGACGCGCTGCATCCAGACCGGCGAACGCTTGACCTTGCCGGCGGCGAAGTCGATCGCGGCGCCGACGCTGAACGACACCGGGATGTCGTACTCGTCGCGGTAGCGGTAAATCCATTTCTCCTGCTTCGGTGCGCCGACGCCGACGAACAGCATGTCGGGCCGCGCCTCGCGCAGCATCGCGACGATGCCGGCGTTTTCCTCGGGATTTTTCTCGAAGCCGTAGCTCGGCGAGGAGGTGCCGCAGACATCCAGCCCCGGGTAGCGCTGCATCAGCTTGCGGGCCGCTTCGGCGGCGACGCCCTTGTCGGCGCCGAGCAGGAACACGCGGTAACCCTTTTCCGCGGCAAGCTTGCAGGCCGCCGGGAACAGGTCGGCGCCGGTCACCCTGCCTTTCAACGGCTTCTTGAACAGCCGTGACACCCAGATAAGCGGCATGCCGTCGGCCAGCACCAGCGCTGCGTCGTGGAAGATCGCCATGAAGTCGCGGTCCTGCTGCAGCTTCATCACGCAATCGACGTTGGCGGCGACGACGTAGGCGTTGCGCCGTTCGCGCACGAGCCCGTCGACGCGGGTGAGCGCCTCGTCCATCGTGACGTTGTCGATGTCGATGTCGAACAGGCGGAGCTTGTTCATGGAAATCCTCGTTTTGCTGTCGCGTTCCGCGGTGGTTTTGCCGTCGACAGGCGCGGACGTTGCCGTGCGCCGTCGCAGGCGCTGACGATAGCACCGCGGGTCCGCCGGGCCTTGCGATGAGTCAACGCGCGGACGATCGACTGCCGGCGGGAAGACGCCGGCGCGGCGCCCTACTCGACGCGCAGGCCTGCCAAGTCCGGCCGCGCTGGCGGATAGGCCAGGCGCAGCCCGCGCAGCGCGTCGCGCACGATGGTTGCGATGGCGAGGTTGCGGTGCGTCTTGGAATCGGCCGGGATCACGTACCACGGCGCGTGGTCGGCGTCGGTCTCGCGGATCGCGCGCTGGTAAGCCTTTTGATAGGCATTCCAGTATTTACGCTCTTCCAGGTCTTGCGGATCGAACTTCCAGTGCTTGTCGGGGTTGGCGAGCCGGGCCTCGAGCCGGCGCTTCTGCTCGTCCTTCGAAATGTGCAGGAAGAACTTCAGGATCGTGGTACCGGTCTCGGCCAGCATCCGCTCGAAGTCGCGGATCTGGGCGTAGCGACGGTGGCATTCGGCGTCGTCGATCGCACCGTGCACCAGCGGCACCAGCACGTCTTCGTAGTGACTGCGGTTGAAGATGACGATCTCGCCCTGCGCCGGCACCTGCTGGTGGATGCGCCACAGGTAGTCGTGCTCGCGCTCGGCCTGTGTCGGCGCCTTGAACGCGATCGCGCGAATGCCGAGCGGGTCGGTCTGGCCGAAGACGTGGCTGATGGTCCCGTCCTTGCCGCTGGTGTCCATGCCCTGCAGCACCAGCAGGACCTTGTGCCGGTGCTCGGCGTAGAAAACGTCCTGCAGCGTGCCGATGTCGCCGGCGATGCGGGCGACTTCTTCCTTGTCGGCGGCCTTGTCGCCGGCGGACAGCGGCTTGGCGTCGGCATCGGCGTCCTTGACGACGGTGCGCCGGCTGGCGCGCAAGCGGGACGACGGATTCATCGGTTCTCCTTCACCGCGCCCGTGGCGCCGGGCGGGCATGGGGATGGCGCGGCTAGCGCCGCAGCATCGCGTGGTCGATCTTGATGCACCGGTCCATGACGACGGCGAGACCGGCGGCCGCGGCCTTGTCGGCTGCCGACAGGTTGACCACACCGATCTGCATCCACAGGCATGTCGCGCCGATGGCGACGGCGTCGTCGGCGATCGGCGGGATCGCGTCGGATTGCCGGAAGCAGTCGACGATGTCGATGCGCCCGCCTTCGGCTTCGATGGCCGCGGCGGCGTCCTTCAGCGTCGCGTGACAAGACTCGCCGAGGATGCGGCTGTTCGCATGACCGGGATTGACGGGAACGATGCGGAATCCGTTCGCCTGCATGTAGGCCGCAACGCCGTGGCTGGGACGCTGCGGCTTCGGCGACAGGCCGACGACGGCGATGGTGCAGGGCGTCTTCAACAGGTCGGCGACGGCCGGCGTCACGGTGGTATAGGACGGCATTGGAACGATCCGTGGACAAAAAGAAAAAGGCAGCCGAAGCTGCCTTTTCATTCTAACGCCGGCACGGCCGGAATGCGGCCGAAGCGTGCGTCAGCGCTTCTGCCGCAGACGCTGGATCGCCGCGAGCTGCGCGATCGCCACCGACAACTCGGCCTGCGCGGTCGCGTAGTCGATCTTCGAGTCCTTGTTGGCCATCGCTTCCTCGGCGCGGCGGCGTGCCTCGGCAGCCTTTGCCTCGTCGAGATCGGCGGCGCGGATCGCGGTGTCGGCCAGCACGGTGACGCTGTCCGGCTGGACTTCGAGCAGACCACCGGCGACGAACACGAAAGTTTCCTCGTTTTGCCCGGGCACCCGGATGCGTACCGCGCCCGGCTTGATCCGGGTGATCAACGGAATGTGGCGCGGAAAGATGCCGAGTTCGCCGGCCTCGCCCGGCAGCGCGACGAATTCCGCCTCGCCGGAAAAGATTTCCTCTTCCGCGGAAACGACGTCGACGTGAATGGTATTTGCCATGGTGAACCTGTGGTGTCGATGGACACGCGCGGCGGGCAACGCCCGTCCGGCGTGGAAGATGCCGCGCGGCGTTTCCGTCGCGCGGCGATGCGGCCATGCGCCCGAGGACGCATGGCGTTGCATCGACCGATTACTGCAGCTTCTTGGCTTTCTCGATCGCTTCTTCGATCGTGCCGACCATGTAGAACGCCTGCTCCGGCAGGTGATCCAGTTCGCCGGACGCGATCATCTTGAAGCCCTTGATCGTGTCCTTCAGCGACACGTACTTGCCCGGCGAGCCGGTGAACACTTCGGCGACGTGGAACGGCTGCGACAGGAAACGCTGCATCTTCCGCGCGCGCGCCACCGTCAGCTTGTCTTCCGGCGCGAGCTCGTCCATACCGAGAATCGCGATGATGTCGCGCAGTTCCTTGTAGCGCTGCAGAGTGCCCTGCACCGCACGGGCCGTCTCGTAGTGCTCCTGGCCGACCACGTTCGGGTCGAGCTGGCGCGAAGTCGAGTCGAGCGGATCGACCGCCGGGTAGATACCCAGCGCGGCGATGTCGCGCGACAGCACGACGGTGGAATCCAGGTGGGCGAAGGTGGTCGCCGGCGACGGGTCGGTCAGGTCGTCCGCGGGCACGTAGACGGCCTGGATCGACGTGATCGAACCGGTCTTGGTCGAGGTGATGCGCTCCTGCAGGCGGCCCATTTCCTCGGCCAGCGTCGGCTGGTAGCCCACCGCGGACGGCATCCGGCCGAGCAGCGCGGACACTTCGGTGCCGGCCAGCGTGTAGCGGTAGATGTTGTCGACGAAGAACAGCACGTCGCGGCCTTCGTCGCGGAAACCTTCGGCGATCGTCAGGCCGGTCAGCGCGACGCGCAGGCGATTGCCCGGCGGCTCGTTCATCTGGCCGTAGACCATCGCCACTTTGTCGAGGACGTTGGAGTCCTTCATCTCGTGGTAGAAGTCGTTGCCCTCACGGGTACGCTCGCCCACGCCGGCGAACACCGACAGACCGCTGTGCTGCTTCGCGATGTTGTTGATCAGTTCCATCATGTTGACGGTCTTGCCCACGCCGGCGCCGCCGAACAGGCCGACCTTGCCGCCCTTGGCGAACGGGCACACCAGATCGATCACCTTGATGCCGGTTTCGAGCAGGTCCTGCGACGGCGACAGTTCGTCGTACGCGGGGGCTGCCCGGTGAATCGAGGCGCGCTGGTCGGTCTGCACCGGGCCGGCTTCGTCGATCGGGTGGCCGAGCACGTCCATGATGCGGCCCAGCGTGGCCGGTCCGACCGGCACTTCGATCGGGTGTCCGGTGTTCTGGATCGTCATGCCGCGGCGCAGGCCTTCGGAAGATCCCAGCGCAATGGTGCGGACGACGCCGTCACCAAGCTGCTGCTGGACTTCGAGGGTCAGTTCCGAGCCTTCCATTGTCAGCGCATCGTAGACCTTGGGCATGGCGTCGCGGGGAAACTCGACGTCGACCACTGCACCGATACACTGAACGATTTTGCCATCCGCCATGTTCGTTCCTTCAATATTTAATTACGATTC
>JBQCGO010000387.1:0-8825 GCA_051955575.1 Burkholderiaceae bacterium | reverse complement strand
GAGCCTCGCGTGCGCATGCGAAGAGAAGATTCCCCTTTTGCGTCGGCTGCCGGCGCCGATGCCGCGCCACCTGACGCACCTGACGCACCTGACGCACCTGACGCACCTGCCGCACCTGCCGCACCTGACGCACCTGCCGCACCTGCCGCACCCGCCGCACCCGCTGCGACCCGCGCGCCGTCGCGCGCGATGCTGGTGCTGGCGCTGTTCCTGGTCGGCATCAATCTGCGGCCGGCGCTGTCCAGCGTCGCGCCGGTGCTGGCGGCGATCGAACGCGGCACCGGCATGTCGTCGACCGGTGCCGGTCTCCTGACCACGCTGCCGGTGCTGTGCTTCGGCCTGTTCGCCGCCGCCGCGCCGATGCTGGTGCGCCGGCTGTCGGCCGAGAAGGTGGTGTTCGGCGGCATGCTGGCGCTGGCCGCGGCGCTCGGGCTGCGGGTGCTGTTCGGCGAAGCGGGGCTGTTCCTCGGCACCGCCGCCGCCGGCGCCGCCATCGGCGTGGTGATGGTGGTGCTGCCCGGCATCATCAAGCGCGACTTCCCGGACCGCGCCGGCCTGATGACCGGCGTCTACACGATGGCGTTGTGCCTCGGCGCCGCGCTGGCGGCCGGCGCCACCGTGCCGCTGCAGAACCTGACGCGCGGCGACTGGCGGCCCGCACTGGCGTTCTGGCTGTTGCCGGCCGTGCTGGCGGCGCTGGTCTGGCGGCCGCAACGGGCGGGGGGGGGGGCCGGCGGGGGGGCGCCGGCCCCCGGCCGGGGTCTGCTCCGCCTCCTGTTGCGCAGCCGGCTCGCATGGCAGGTGACGTTCTTCATGGGATTGCAGTCGGCGCTGGCCTACTGCGTGTTCGGCTGGCTGCCGGTGATCCTGATCGACCGCGGCATGTCGCCGCTCGCCGCCGGCTTCCACCTGTCGGTGTCGGTCGCGATGCAGATCCCCGCTGCGCTGGCCGGCCCGTGGCTGGCCGGGCTCGGCCGCGACCAGCGCGCGGTCATCGTGCTGATGATGGCGATGACCGCGGTCGGACTGGCCGGCAGCCTGTACGCGCCGGTCGGTGCGCTGTGGCCATGGGTGGTCCTGCTCGGCTTCGGCCAGGGGGGCAGCTTCAGCGTCGCGCTGACGCTGCTCGTGCTGCGCTCGCCCGATACGCCGACCGCCGCCGCGCTGTCCGGCATGGCGCAGGGCGTCGGTTATTCGCTCGCCGCGTTCGGGCCGCTCGCGGTGGGCCTGCTGCACGACGCGACCGGCGGCTGGAACGCGGTCGCGCTGCTGCTGGCGGCGATCGTCGCGGCGGCGCTCGCCGCCGGAATGGGGGCCGGGCGGGATCGGCTGATCGCGGCCGCTGGGTGAGCGAAAGCGGGCAGCCGGCAACCGTCGGCGCGCAAGCATGTCCAATCGGCATTCGCAGCAGACTTCAACCGCCATGCCGACCGAAAGAGAGAAGATGCTCGCCGGCGAGCCTTACCGTGCCGGCGACCCCGAACTGGTGCGCGAGCGCGAGCGTGCGCAGGCGCTCTGCCTGCAACTGAACGCGCTGCCGCCGACATCCGCCACCGCGGCGCGGCGCCGCGCGCTGCTGGCCTGCCTGTTCGACGCCGAAACCGACGCCTGCGTCACGCCGCCGTTCTTCTGCGACTACGGCTGGAACATCCGGCTCGGCGCCAATGTGTATTTCAACTTCGGCTGCGTGATCCTCGACTGCCTGCCGGTGACGATCGGCGCCAACACGCTGTTCGGTCCCGGCGTGCACGTCTACACCGCGCTGCATCCGCTGGATGCGGAAAGCCGCCGGCGCGGCGTCGAGTTCGGCAAGCCGGTCGAGATCGGCGCCGACGTCTGGGTGGGTGGCCGCGCGGTGATCCTGCCGGGCGTCTCGATCGGCGCCGGCTCGGTCATCGGCGCCGGCAGCGTCGTCGCCGCCGACATTCCCGCCGGCGTGCTGGCCGTCGGCAATCCGTGCCGGGTGCTGCGGCCCGTATGAACGCGCCTGGCAGCGCGCCGGCAGATCAGCGCGCGTTCTCGCGGCCGCGCCGGCGCTCGCGGTACCACGCTTCCAGCGCGACGCCGGATTTCGGCCGGCACAGGTAGTAGCCCTGCGCCTGCTCGCAGCCGCGCGAGCGCAGGTAGTCCAGCGTGTCGGCCGACTCGATGCCTTCGGCCACCACCTTCAGCCCAAGGGCGCGGCCGAGCGCGATCATCGCGTCGGTCACGGTGCGGCTGGCGTCGTCGCTTTGCAGGCGCAGCACGAAGGATTTGTCGATCTTGATCTTGTTCAGCGGCAGCCGTGCCAGGTAGGCCAGGCTCGACTGGCCGGTGCCGAAGTCGTCCAGCAGGATCGTGGTGCCGAGCGCCTTCAACTGGTTCAGCACGCCGACAGCGTGCTCGACGTCGTCCATGACGGCCGTTTCCGTCACTTCGAGCTGGATTGCCGTCGCGTCGATGCCGTGCTCGCCGAGCATCGCCGTGAACCGGCGGACGAAATCCCGGTCGCGAAACTCCACCACCGACACGTTCACCGCGATCGGCACCGGCGGCAGGCCGTGCTCGATCCAGCGCTTGTGCTGACGCGACGCTTCCTGCACCAGCCAGCGGCCGATCGGGTTGATGATGCCGGTCGCTTCGGCAACCGGAATGAAGCGTTCCGGCCCGATGTCCGCGTGCCGCCAGCGCAGCAGCGCCTCGACGCTGACGAGTTCGCCGCTGTCGATGTCGACGATCGGCTGGTAGCACAGGTGAAATGCCCGCGTGTGCAGCGCCGACTTCAGTTGCTGCTCGATAGCGAGCTGCAAACGCGTCTCGACCGCGAACTCCGGCGAATAGAACTGGAAGTTGTTGCGGCCGGCCTGCTTGGCCTGGTACATCGCGATGTCGGCGTGGCTGATCAGCGCATTGATGCTGTCGCCGTCGCGCGGGAAGATGCTGATGCCGATCGAGGCGGACAGCGACAGCGAGAGGTCGTCGACGTGGTAGGGCTTGCCGATCCGCGCCAGGATGTGGCGCGCCACGTCGGCCGCATAGCCGGCGTCGCCGATGTCCTGCAGCAGCACGACGAATTCGTCGCCGCCGAGCCGGATCACGATGTCTTCCGCTCGCAGGCCGCTGGTCAGCCGGTGCGCCACCTGGCGCAGGACTGCGTCGCCGACCTCGTGGCCGTGGGTGTCGTTGATCGGCTTGAAGCGGTCCAGGTCGAGGAACAGCACCACCGCGCCCTGGTGGGTACGCCGGTTGTGCGGCAGCAGGTGGCCCGCGTACTCGGCCAGCATCGAGCGGTTCGGCAAGCCGGTCAACGGATCGTGCAGCGCCGCGTGGCGCACCTTTTCCGCCGCTTCGCGCCGTTCGGTGATGTCGAGCACGACCGCCAGCACGCTGGTCGCCGTCTTGCCGTCGGCGGAACGGATCGTCGAGACCGTCTTGCTGACCCAGACTGCGGAACCGTCGGGGCGGCAGTACCGGTTCTCGATCTCGAACGGCTCGCCGGTTTCGAGCAGGTGGCGCAGCAGGCGGAAATTCTCTTCCCGGTCCTCCGGATGGAAGATGTCGACCACGTAGGTGCCGGTCAGCTGCTCGCGGTTGCGGTCGACGATCCGGCAATAGCGGTCGTTCACGCGGAGGACGCGCCCGTCGAGCGCGACCTCGACGATGCCTGCGGCGGACTGCTCGAACAGCAGCGACAGGTGCGCCTCGCTGTCGCGCAGCGCTTCCGTTACCCGCACCCGCTCGATGTGCGCCCAGGAGCGGTCCACCACCTGTTCGACCAGCGCGATCTCGTCGCCGCTCCAGTCGCGCGGCGCATCCTGGTGGACGGCCATCATCGCCACCAGCCGGTTTTCCTTGACCAGCGGGCAGCAGACGATGGCCTTGATGCCGATCGCGCTGAACATGTCGGCGCCGTCGGCCGCGGCCAGTTCGCGGTCGACGTCGCGCACCGTCAGCGTGCGGCCCTCGCGCATGTCGGCCGCCGCGCGCGAGCCGAACAGGTCGAGCGAATAGGTGCCGACGGTGCTGGCGGCACCTTCGTCGGCCCAGTCGTGTCGGATCGTGAAGCGGTCGTTGTCGGAGGCGACGTCGGCATAGGCGCAGCGGGTCGCATGCAGGTGGGTGCCGAGCAGCCGCGTGGTGACCGCCATGATCGCGCTCGGGTCGGCCGCGGCGCGCGTGGCCTCCCCGATGCGGTCGAGCAGCCGCAGCCTCTCCTCGGCCTGCTTGCGCTTGGTGATGTCGGCGACGATGCCGCTCAGGCGTACCGGACGGCCGTCGATCCGGTAGACGCTGCCGTGCGCGGCGATCCAGTGCACGCTGCGGTCGGGCCAGACGACGCGGCATTCGAAATGCCAGATCCCCGATTCGTCGAGCGCGTGCCGGAACCGGCAGCCGACGTCGCCGCGGTCGTCCGGGTGCACGTGATTGAGAAACGCGTCGATGCTCCATTCGGCGATCGGTTCGGCGTAGCCGAAGCACTGGTCGTGCCGCGGCGAGCGGTGCGTGCTGCCGTCGACCAGGTCCAGATCCCAGTCGCCGATGCGGGCCGCTTCCAGCGTGAACTGCAGCCGGGCGGCGGCATGCAGCGCTTCCCGCCGCGCCCGTTCCAGTTCGTCGGTGCGCGCCGCGACGCGCTGCTCCAGCGTCTGGTTCAGGCGGCGCAGGTTTTCTTCCGCATGGGCGTGCTCGACCGCGCTGCGGGTGCGCTGCGCGACGTCGCCGACGATCGCGATCTCGTCGGCGGTCCAGCGGCGCGGTCCGGAATGGTTCGCGGTGAGGAAGGTGATCATGCCGTCCTGCCGCAGCACCGGCGCCGACAGAATGGCATGCGCCTGCACGTCGGCGTAGCGTTCGCGCACGTCGGCGCTGCCGATGCGCGGATCGGTATCGATGTCGTCCAGGACCAGGGATTCGCCGCGCGCGATCACGTCGGCCGGGGTGCCGAACTCGTCGAGCGCGAAGGTGCCGTTCAGCGGCGGGACGCTGCCGTCGGTGAAATGGGAATGGAAGGTGACGGTATTGCGGTTCGTGTCGGCCTCGCCGTACATCATCCGGTTGACGCCCAGGTATCGGCCGATGAGTTCGGCGGCCTTGCACAGGATGGCGCGCGGGTCGGACAGGCGCCGCAGCGCGTCGGTCAGCGACAGCAGCAGGGCCTGGCGCCGGGCCGCGACGACGCGCTCGGT
The DNA here is from genome assembly GCA_051955575.1 of Burkholderiaceae bacterium. Classification (GTDB taxonomy): domain Bacteria; phylum Pseudomonadota; class Gammaproteobacteria; order Burkholderiales; family Burkholderiaceae_D; genus JBQCGO01. Next base: position 3,660 of record JBQCGO010000387.1, on the reverse strand, counting down.
GGTGTCGACCGCGGAGCCGGTCATGCCGCGCAGCACGCCGTGCTCGTCGCGCACCGGCGCGTAGCGGAAGGTGAACCATGCGCGCTCGGGAAGGCCGTCGCGCTCGATGGCGAGTTCGCGGTCCTTGACGTGGAACGACTCGCCGGCGATGGCCCGTTCGATCGCCAGGCCGATCTCGTTCCCGACGTCGTCGCGGCCTTCGCCCCAGACGTCGCGCATCGGCCGCCCCAGCGCCGCGGGATGCCGCTGCCCGAGCAGCGGGATGTAGGCCTGGTTGTACAGCAGGACCCGCTGCGCGCCCCACACCACGAACATCGGCATCCCGGAGTCGAGCATCAGGCCGGCCACCACGCGCAGCGCCGCCGGCCATGCGGACGGCTCGCCCAGCGGGGAGGCGGCCCAGTCGCAGGCGTGCAGCAGGCCGGCGCCGGGGCCGTCGCCCGGACCGGCGGCCGGCGAGGTGTGCGCTGCGTGCATGATGGAACCGGCCCGGGGAGGGCGATTGATGAGGATTGCTGAAAATTTATCACACGGCGCGGCGGGCAACCTTCAGCGCCGGCCGCCGTCCGCAGCCGATCCGCGCGTGCGCTGTTCCTCGCGCTGCATGTACAGCTCGCGCGACGGATGCAGGTGCACCCGCACCAGGTGCATCAGCCTGTCGCGGTCGCCTTCGCGCAGCGCATCGAGCATGTCGCGGTGCTGGCGGCGCGCCTGTTCCAGGTAGGGCGGATGGGTGATGGAGACCGAGCGGATGCCGTGGGTGCGCTGGGCGAAATCATCGATCGCGGTCTGCAGCGCCGGATTGCCGCACAGCCGGAACAGCGCCTGGTGGAAGGCCACGTTGGTGCGGAACGCGGCGCGCGGATCGGCCGCGTCCACCGCCGCGTCGTGCCGCGCCTGGATCGCTTCCAGTTCGTCGAGATCGGCCGCCGGCACCGGCAGCGCGATCTGCAGGATGCAACTGGTCTCCAGGATTTCGCGCACCGCGTAGAGATCGTTGATCTCCTTCACGGTGAAGGACTTGACCAGCGCGCCGACGTTCCTGCGGCGCTCGACCAGGCCCATGCGTTCCAGCTCGGCCAGCGCCTGCCGCACCACGTGGCGCTTCAGGCCGAAGCGCGCCAGCAGGTCGTCCTCGACCAGCCGTTCGCGCGGATGGATGTAGCCGAGCACGATGTCTTCCTCCAGCACCGCCACCGCCTGCCGCGCCAGCGCGCCGGCATTGCGGTCGCGCGCTGCGGGCTGGGTGGCGGACCGCGCGGCCGGCGCACCGCGCGGCGGCGCGGAAGATTCCTGCTGCGGCGAAGGTTGGCGGTGGCGCATGGCGGCTCGGTCGGATGGGGCGAAGGGATGGCAGGGCAGCGGGGCGGGCGGATTCTATCACCGGCATCGGCCGGTCTCGGCGCCCGCGGCGTGGAATTCGGATGAGTGGAATTCGGTGCGTGGAGCGCCGCCTCCGGCTGGGTCGCGTCCAATGAATTCTTGCCGATCCGGCAAAACCCCGTCTATCATGCACGAATATTATCAATAATATTATTGCCCGGAACGGCGTGTCGCGTATCGCGTATTACGTATCGCGCGCCGCGGGCGGAGACAACGTCCAGCATGAGTGCGAACCATGACGGCGGCCTGAAAAAGGGCCTGACCAATTACGGCGACGCCGAATTCTCGCTGTTCCTGCGCCGCGCCTTCATCAAGGGCGCCGGCTATACCGACGACGCGCTGTCGCGGCCGATCGTCGGCATCGTCGACACCGGCAGCGCCTACAACCCGTGCCACGGCAACGCGCCGCAACTGATCGAGGCGGTCAAGCGCGGCGTGATGCTGGCCGGCGGCCTGCCGTTCGACTTCCCGACCATCTCGGTGCACGAAAGCTTCGCGCATCCGACCAGCATGTACCTGCGCAACCTGATGTCGATGGACACCGAGGAAATGATCCGCGCGCAGCCGATGGATGCGGTGGTGCTGATCGGCGGCTGCGACAAGACGGTGCCGGCGCAGCTGATGGGCGCGGCCTCGGCCGACGTGCCGGCGATCCAGCTCGTCACCGGCGCGATGCTGACCGGCTCGCACCGCGGCACCCGGGTCGGCGCCTGCACCGATTGCCGCCGCTTCTGGGCCAGCTTTCGCGGCGAGGAGATCGACCGGGAAGAAATCGACGCGGTCAACGACAGCCTGGTCGCGAGCGTCGGCACCTGCTCGGTGATGGGCACCGCCAGCACCATGGCCTGCATCGCCGAAGCGCTCGGCATCATGCTGCCGGGCGGCGCCTCGCCACCGGCGGTCACCGCCGACCGCATCCGCGTGGCCGAGCGCACCGGCACGCAGGCGGTCGCGCTCGCCGCCGCGCGGCTGACGCCGGAAAAAATCCTGACGCCGCACGCGTTCGAGAACGCGCTGCGCGTGCTGCTGGCGATCGGCGGCTCGACCAACGGCATCATCCACCTGACCGCGATCGCCGGCCGGCTCGGCATCGAGATCGACCTCGACGCGTTCGACCGCATCGGCCGCGAGACGCCGGTGCTGGTGGACCTGAAGCCTTCGGGCGCGCACTACATGGAAGATTTCCACCGCGCCGGCGGCATGGCCACGCTGCTGCGCACGCTGCGCCCGCTGCTGCACCTGGACGCGATGACCGTCACCGGCCGCACGCTCGGCGAGGAGATCGACGCGTCCGGCCCCGGCTTCGCGCAGGAGGTGGTGCGCCCGCTCGACGCGCCGATCTACCGCGAGGGCGGCATCGCGGTCCTGCGCGGCAACCTCGCGCCGCGCGGCGCGATCATCAAGCAGTCGGCGGCGTCGCCGGCGCTGATGGAGCACGAGGGCCGCGCGGTGGTGTTCGAGGACATGCGCGACCTCGCGCTGCGCATCGACGACCCGGCGCTCGACGTCGAGGCCGGCGACGTGCTGGTGCTCAAGCGCATCGGCCCGGTCGGCGCGCCGGGCATGCCGGAAGCCGGCTACATCCCGATCCCGAAAAAGCTCGCGCGCCAGGGCGTCAAGGACATGGTGCGCATGTCCGACGGGCGCATGAGCGGCACCGCCGCCGGCACCATCGTGGTCCACGTCACGCCGGAATCGGCGGCGGGCGGGCCGCTGGCGCTGGTGCGCGACGGCGACCGCATCCGGCTCAGTGTGCGCGACCGGGCGCTGTCGCTGCTGGTGGACGACGCCGAACTCGCCGCGCGCGCGGCCGCACAAGCCGCAACTGCGCCGACGTCCGCGCACGACGCGCAGGCGCGCGGCTACCGCGGGCTGTTCCTGCGCTCAGTGCTGCAGGCCGACGGCGGCTGCGATTTCGATTTCCTGCGCGCCGGCGAGATGGTCGCGCGCGTGCCGAAGACGAGCGGATGACGACGGCGCCTCCATCCAGCTTGCCCGCGCCGCCCGCGCCGTTCGCCTTCACCGGCGACGAGGCCGCGGCATTCGAGGCTGCGCTGCGCGCCGCGGTCGCCGGCGAAGTCCGCTTCGACGCCGGCAGCCGCGCGATGTACGCGGCCGACGCTTCCAATTACCGGCAGGTGCCGATCGCGGTCGTCGTGCCGCGCGACGTGCGGGACGTCGAGGCCGCGCTCGCGGTGTGCCGCCGCTTCGGCGTGCCGGTGCTGCCGCGCGGCGGCGGCACGTCGCAATGCGGGCAGGCGGTCAACGTCGCGGTGG
>JBQCGO010000386.1:0-10181 GCA_051955575.1 Burkholderiaceae bacterium | reverse complement strand
TCCCGCTCGATCATGCGACCTCGTTTTCCACCCGCAAGGTGCTCGCGCGCCATTACACGCTGGTGCGCGTGCGCACCGCCGACGGCAATGAAGGCATCGGCTTCTGCTACGCCGGCAGCCGCGGCGGCTCGCTGGTTACGCACGCGGTGCGCGAACTGTTCGCGCCGATGCTGGTCGGCCAGAACGCGTTGCGTGTCGAAGGCCTGTGGCAGGAGATGTACCAGGATTCGCTGCTGCAGGGCCGTGCCGGCTCGGTGATGCGCGCGCTGTCGATCGTCGACATCGCGCTGTGGGACCGCAACGCCCGCGCCGCCGGGCTGCCGCTGTCGCGCTACCTCGGGGGCTGCGCAAAGGACCGGGTGCCGGCCTACGCCAGCGGCGGCTACTACCTGGAAGGCAAGACGCCGGCGAAGCTGGCCGACGAGATGGCCGGCTACGTGAAGCTCGGCTTCCAGGCGGTGAAGATGAAGGTCGGCATGTTGTCGCCGAAGGAAGAGGAGGCGCGCATCCGCGCCGCGCGCGAGGCGATCGGCGAGGACGTGCTGCTGATGCTCGACGCGAACAACGCCTGGCGCGACCTGCCGACCGCGCTCGAATACATGAAGCGCTACGAACCCTACGATCCGTACTGGATCGAAGAGCCGTTCAGCCCGGACGACATCGAGAACCACGCGCGGCTGGCGGAAATGACCTCGGTCACGGTCGCCACCGGCGAGATCGAGGCCGGCCGCTGGCGGCACCAGGAACTGCTGGAAAAGCGCGCCGCGACGATCCTGCAGACCGATGCCGCGGTGTGCGGCGGCATCAGCGAATTCCGCCGCATCGCCGGCATGGCGGCCGGCTTCGGCGTGACGCTCTGCCCGCACTGGTTCCACGACCTGCATGTGCACCTGGTGGCATCCACGCCGAACGCGCACTTCGTCGAATTCTTCCCGGACGACCAGGTGCTGAATTTCCGGCGGCTGGTCGACACGCAACTGGATTTCGCCGACGGCAAGCTGATCGTGCCGAACCGGCCGGGACTCGGTTTCGGCTTCGACGAGCAGGCTGTCGAGCGCTACGCGGTCGACAACTGGGCCTGACGAAAGACTCAACTCAAGGAGAACGATTTGAACGATACCAACCGATTGACCGGCGTCTTCTCGCCGGTCGTCACGCCGTTCGGCGCGGACCTCGCCCCGGATGCGGGCAAACTCGTCAGACATTGCCGCTGGCTGCTGTCGCAGGGCGTCGGCCTCGCGGTGTTCGGCACCAACTCGGAAGCCAACTCGCTGTCGACCGGCGAGAAGCGCGGCCTGCTCGACGCGCTGGCCGACGCCGGCATTCCCGGCAACCGGATGATGCCCGGCACCGGCTGCTGCGCGCTGCCCGATACGGTGGAGCTGACGCGGCACGCGGTGGCGCGCGGCGCCGGCGGCGTGCTGATGCTGCCTCCGTTCTACTACAAGGGCGTGTCCGACGACGGCCTGTTCGCCAGCTACTCGGAAGTGATCCAGCGCGTCGGCGACCAGCGGCTGCGCATCTACCTGTACCACATCCCGCAGGTGTCGCAGGTGCCGATCAGCCTCGGCCTGATCGAGCGGCTGCTGAAAGCCTATCCCGGCACCATCGCCGGCATCAAGGACAGTTCCGGCGACTGGAGCAACACCCAGGCGATGCTGGAACGCTTCCAGCCGCAGGGCTTCGACGTGTTCGCGGGTAGCGAGAACTTCCTGCTGGCGACGCTGCGCGGCGGCGGCGTCGGCTGCATCACCGCGACCGGCAACGTGAATCCGGGCCCGATCGCGCAGCTGCACCGGACCTGGCAGCTGGGCGACGCCGACGACCAGCAGAAGCGGCTCGACGCGGTGCGCGCGATCTTCGCGAAGTTCCCGATGATCCCGGCGTTGAAGGCCGCGATCGCGTCGTATTCCGGCGACGCCGAGTGGGCGACGGTGCGGCCGCCGCTGGTGCGCCTGACCGGCGAGCAGACGGCGGCGCTGCGCGCGGCGCTGGACGGCGCCGGCTTCACGATGCCCGGCATCGAGACGGCGGAGGCGAACGCATGACGGGCGAGGCGATGGTCGTCGTCGGCGGCGGCACCATGGGTACCGGCGTGGCGGCGATCTTCGTCGCTGCCGGCTGGCGGGTGCAGGTGGTCGAGCCGGGCGAGGCGGCGCGCGCGAGCGTGCCCGAGAAGGTCGGCGCGGCCGCGCAGGCGGCCGGCGTGCACCGGCCGGGCGGCAGCGTCGCGGTGCGCGCGGCGCTGACGGACGTCGATTGGACCGGCGTGCGGCTGGTGATCGAATGCGCGCCGGAAGACCTCGCGGTCAAGCAGCGGGTGTTCGCCGAACTGGATGCGCTCGCGCCGGCGGACGTGCCGCTGGCCAGCAATTCGTCGGGCCTGCCGATCACCCGCATCGGCGCCGGCTGCGCGTCGCGTTCGCGGATGCTCGGGCTGCACTTCTTCATGCCGGCGCACCTGGTGCCGGCAGTCGAGGTGATCCGCGGCGAGGCGACCGACGAGCAGGTGGCGCAGCGCGCCGGCGAGATCATGCGCGCGGTGCGGATGAAGCCGGTGCACGTCAAGCGCGACGTGCCGGGCTTTCTCGCGAACCGCATCCAGCACGCGCTGATGCGCGAGGCGATCGCGCTGGTCGACGAAGGTTTCGCCAGTCCCGAGGACGTGGACGCGGCGGTGCGCTACGGTTTCGGCTTCCGCTACATCGCGGCCGGTCCGCTGCTGCAGAAGGATCTGGCCGGCATCGACATCCATTGCGCGGCAGCGGCCAGCATCTACCCGCACCTGTGCAACGACAGCGAGCCGGCCCGGCTGATGCGGGAGCTGGTCGCCGCCGGCGACTACGGCGTGAAGGCGCCGAGCCGCAAGGGCTTCTACGAGTGGGACGAGGCGTCGATCGCGCGCGAGAAGCAGCGTTACGAAACCGCGCTGGCCAAGGCGATGCAGGTCCTGCGCGACGAGGAGGAATGAGCGGCTGAAACGAGCGGCTGAAACAAGCGGCCGAAAATTGTATACAAACACGACTGCCTGTTTACAATGCATTTCCAATAACAACACCAACAAGAAGCGTGCACCAGCACGCCATTCCCATCCAACCAAAGGAGCAGACATCATGCATCGATTCATTCGTGCCTTGGCCGCGGTATTGATCCTCGGTTTCGCCGGCGTCGCGGGCGCTCAGAACATTTCCGTCGCCACCGGCGGCACCGGCGGCGTGTACTACCCGCTCGGCGGCGGCCTGGCCTCGGTGCTGTCGAAATACGTGCCCGGCATGGAAGCCACCGCGGAAGTGACCGGCGGCTCGGTCGACAACCTGAAGCTGGTCAATACCGGCAAGACCTACGTCGGCTTCTCGATGGCCGATGCCGCGCTGGATGCGTACAAGGGCGTCGACAAGTTCAAGTCGGGCAAGGTGCCGGTGCGCACGCTGGCGGTGCTGTACCCGAACCGGATGCATCTGGTGACGGTGGAAGGCCGCGGCATCAACAAGCTGGCCGACCTGAAGGGCAAGCACATCTCCACCGGCGCGCCGGGCAGCGCGACCGAGGTGATGGCGTTCCGCATCCTGGAGGCCGCCGGCCTCGACAAGGACAAGGACGTCAATCGCGAGCGGCTGTCGGTGGCGGAGTCGGTCAACGCGATGAAGGACAACAAGATCGACGCGTTCTTCTGGGTCGGCGGTCTGCCGACCGCGGCGGTAACCGATCTGGCCAACACGCCGGGCACCAAGATCAAGCTGATCGACCATGCTTCGGTGGTGCCGGCGATGAACAAGAAATACGGCAACCTGTACGTCGAGGACACGATTCCGAAGTCCGCGTATCACGGCATGGATGCCGACAACAAGCAGGCCACCGTCATGAACATCCTGGTGGCGAATGCCGACATGGACGACAAGACGGCCTACAACATCACGAAGGCGATCTTCGAGCGGCGCGACGACCTGATCGCGGTCCACAAGGAAGCGCAAAACTTCAAGCTGGAAAACCAGAAGGCGTCCGCGACGCCGGTGCCGTTCCATCCCGGCGCGCTGAAGTACTACGCCGAAAAGGGCATCAAGGTCGAGTGATCGGCATGACCGGAAGACCCCGCCCGCGCGGGGTCTTCCTTTTTCGACCCCGGCAATCGCCGGCGCCCGCAGCGACTGGGCGCCGCAGCAGAACATCGGTCCACGAACCGAACCTGGAGACACAAGCATGAGCGCACCGAACGGGCCGCACGCGGCAACGCCGCCGGCCATCAGCGAAGAATCCCTGAAAAAAGCCGAGGAATACATCGAGGAGGAGGAGGGGGCCGCGAACCACTTGAAGGGCCGTATCGGCGCCTTCCTGACGCTGGTCGCGGTGGTGATGTCGCTGTTCCACCTGTATGCCGCGTACGCGATCGTGCCGACCCAGATCCTGCGGGAAATCCACGTCGCCTTCGTGCTGTTCCTGTCGTTCCTGCTGTTCCCGATCACGAAACGTTTCCGGCACCGGATCATGTGGTGGGACTGGCTCGCGGCCTTGCTGTCGATCGCGGTCATCGTCTACGCGATCATGGGCGGCGACGACTTCACCGACCGCAACACCGTGCCCGAGACGCTGGACATCGTCTGCGGGGTGATCCTGATCGTGCTGGTGCTCGACGCGATGCGGCGCACCACCGGCTGGATCATGCCGTTCGTCACCGTCTGCTTCCTGCTGTACGCACTGTTCGGCGCGCACCTGCCGCAGCCGTGGACCCACAAGGGCTACGCGGTCGGCCGCCTGGTCGGGCAGATGTACATGACGCTGGAAGGCATCTTCGGCGTCGCGGTCGACGTGTCGTCGTCGCTGATCATCCTGTTCACCATCTTCGGCGCCTTCCTGCTGTACTCGAACGCCGGCAAGTTCTACATCGACTTCGCGTTCTCGGCGATGGGCGGCAAGCCGACCGGCGCCGGCCGCACCGTGGTGCTGGCGTCGTTCCTGCTGGGCGGCCCGTCCGGTTCGGGCGTGGCGACCACCGTCACGCTCGGTTCGGTCGCGTGGCCGATGCTGGCCAAGGTCGGCTACGAACGCAACGCCGCCGGCGGTCTGCTCGCCGCGGGCGGGTTGGGCGCGATCATCTCGCCGCCGGTGCTGGGCGCGGCCGCGTTCCTGATCGCCGAGTTCCTGAAGATTTCGTATCTCGACGTGCTGCTGATGGCGGCGATCCCGACCGCGCTGTTCTACCTCGCGCTGTTCCTGATGGTCGAGATCGACGCGCGCAAGTACGGCATGGGCAACACCGTGTTCGAGCCGGTCGACACCGTCTGGAATCTCGCGAAGCGCTACTGGTTCCACTTCCTGTCGCTGTTCTCGATCGTCATCTTCATGCTGCTCGGCTTCTCGCCGGTGCTGTCGGTGTTCTGGGCGACGATGGTGTCGATCGCGGTCAGCTTCCTGCGCGCCGATTCCTCGCTGCTGCCGTACGACCTGTTCCGCGGCAAGGGGTCGGTCGCCGGGAACCTCCTGCACTCGAAGCTGGTCAAGGCACTCGAGGCCGGCTCGGTCGGCGTGCTCAACGTCGCCGCCACCTGCGCCGGCGCCGGCTTGATCGTCGGCGTGGTCACGCTCACCGGCCTGGGCCTGAAGTTCAGCACCATCGTGATCGACTATGCGCACGGCTCGCTGCTGCTGACCGCGCTGTTCACCGCGCTGGTGGTGTGGATCGTCGGGCTGGCGGTGCCGGTGACGGCGAGCTACATCATCTGCGCAGTGATTGCCGCGCCGGCGTTGATCAAGCTCGGCGTGCCGGACTTCGCCGCGCACATGTTCATCTTCTACTACGCGGTGCTGTCCGAAGTCTCGCCGCCGACCGCGCTGTCGCCGTTCGCGGCCGCCGCGATCACCGGCGGCGACCCGTACAAGACCACGATGCAGTGCTGGAAGTACACCGTGCCGGCGTTCCTGCTGCCGTTCATGTTCGTGCTCGACAAGAGCGGACAGGGGCTGCTGCTGATGGGGTCGACCAAGGCGCTCGCCAGCGCCGACTGGTGGTCGATCGCGCAGGTGACGCTGACCGCGGCGGTCGGCATCGCGGCAATCGCGGCGGGCTTCCAGGGCTGGATGATCCTGCGCACGACAGCGGTGGAAAGGATCATGCTGATCGTCGCCGGCTTCGCGCTGGTCTATCCGGGCACGGTCAGCGACGTCGCCGGCTTCGCGCTGGTGCTGGCCGCGATCGGGCTGCAATATCTACGCACGCGGCAGGTGCCGGCGACGACCACCTGAGCGGCCGGCCACCGCGCCCCGCCGGATCGGGCGGGGCGCTCGGCCCCGGCAAGCGGGCGGCGCCGCGCGCCCGTTCCGCCACGCCTGTCCTTCGGAGGAAAGCCCGTCATGACCATGCTGTCCGATCCCGCGTTCTGGGTCGCGCTCGGCAACATCATCCTGGTCAACATCGTGCTGTCGGGCGACAACGCGGTGGTGATCGCGATGGCCGCCCGCACGCTGCCGCCCCGGAAGCAGAAGCAGGCCGTGCTGTTCGGCAGCGTCGGCGCGATCGTCATGCGCATCGTGCTGACCGTGTTCGCGCTGCAGATGCTGACGCTGCCCTACCTGAAGATCGTCGGCGGCATCCTGCTGTTCTGGATCGGCCTGAAACTGCTGATCGACGAGGAAGAGGGCGACGCCGTCCGGGAGCATGCGACGCGGTGGGACGCGATCCGCCCCATCCTCGTCGCCGACCGGGTGATGAGCCTGGACAACGTGCTCGGCGTTGCTGCCGCGGCCGAGGGCAGCGTGATGCTGCTCGTCCTGGGCCTCGCGATCAGCATTCCGCTGATCGTCTTCGGCAGCAGCCTGATCCTGAAGCTGATGGAACGCTTCCGCGCGATCATCGTGCTCGGCGCCGCGCTGCTCGGCTACCTGTCCGGCGAGATGCTGTTTTCCGATGCGGCGGCGCAGCCTCTGGTCGACGCGTACTTTCCGCATCACGACCTGGCGCTGGCCGGCACCGGCATGGAAGTCAGCGTCCCGGGCGTGTGCGGCGCGCTGCTGTTGCTGGCGCTCGGCCGCTGGCTGGCGTCGCGGCGGCCGCAAGAGGGTTGAGCGGAACGACAGCAAGCCGGGAGGCGGCCGGGCGAAGGAAAGGTCGCATCGCTGCCGATGCCGTTCAGTCAAGGGACGGTCATTCCCGCGAAGGCGGGAATCGGCAAGGAAGCTTCTTCGCGCGAGGGCTGGAATCCGGCAAAGGAACCGTCATTCCCGCGGAAGCGGGAATCCAGTGGCGTGTTCGCGGAAAGACATCGGGGCCCTGCTTTCGCGGGGACGACGCTGTCGGGAAATTGCGCGGAAAATCGAATTTGACTGAATGGAAAAAGGCCGCATCGCTGCGACCTTTTTCCTGTCGTCGGCGGTCGACGGCCTTATTTCTTCGCCGGACCTTCCTTGGTCTTGTCGGTGGTGTTTTCGTCGTTGATGGTCGGCTCCTTCTTCGACTCGACCACCTTCGGCGCCACCTTGACCGGCAGGCCCTTCAGCTGGTTCAGCGCCTGGGCCAGCTGGAAATCGTCCTTGCTGCCGAACTCCAGCGGCTTGCGCTTCTTCTCGGCGTCCAGCATTTCCTGCTCCTTCTGGAGCTGGCTGATCTTCTCTGCCATCACTTCCGGCGACTTGTCCTTGTCGTTGGTCAGGTGCTTGCTGAGGTCGGCTTCATGCAGTCGCAGCGCGTCCAGTCCGTCGCCGTCCGGATATTCGTTCACCGCCAGGTCCGGCACGATGCCGTGCGCCTGGATCGAACGGCCTTTCGGCGTGTAGTAGCGCGCGGTGGTCAGCTTGACCGCCGTGGTCTTGTCCGGCGGCAGCGTGATGATCGACTGCACCGAACCCTTGCCGAACGACTGCGTGCCCATGATCGTCGCGCGCTTGTAGTCCTGCAGCGCGCCGGCGACGATCTCCGACGCGGAGGCCGAGCCGGAGTTGATCAGCACCACCATCGGCACTTTCTTGATCGCGTCAGGCAGCTTGGCCAGCGGATCGCCGAACGGGCCGTTCGCGTAATATTCGCGCCGCGCGTAGAAGGTCGCGTTCGAGCCTTCGACCTGGCCGGCGGTCGACACCACCACCGAATCCTTCGGCAGGAACGCGGCCGCGACGCCGATCGCGCCCGGCAGCACGCCGCCCGGATCATTGCGCAGATCGAGCACCAGCCCCTTCAGGTTCGGCTCCTGCGCATAGATCGCGCCGAGTTTCTTGGCCATGTCGGACACGGTCGGTTCCTGGAACTGCGATACGCGCACCCAGGCGTAGCCCGGCTCGACTACCTTCGACTTCACGCTCTGCACCCGGATTTCCTGCCGGGTGATCGTGACCAGGATCGGCTTGGTCTCGTCCTTGCGCGCGATCGTCAGCGTGATCTTGGTGTTTGGCTCGCCGCGCATGCGCTTGACCGCCTCGTCCAGCGTCATGCCCTTGACCGGCGTCGTGTCCAGCCGCGTGATCAGGTCGCCCGCCTTCAGGCCGGCCTTGTACGCCGGCGAATCCTCGATCGGCGAGATCACCTTGACGTAGCCGTCTTCCATGCCGACCTCGATGCCGAGGCCGACGAAGCGGCCCTGCGTGCCTTCGCGCAGTTCCTTGAACGCCTTTTTGTCGAGGTAGGCCGAATGCGGATCGAGCGACGCGACCATGCCGGAGATCGCCTCGGTCAGCAGTTTCTTGTCCTCGACCGGCTCGACGTAATCCGACTTGATCAGGCTGAACACGTCGGCCAACTGACGCAGCTCCTCGAGCGGCAGCGTGGACGTCGCGTTCTTCTGCGCCATCGCGTTGAGCTGGATCGACACCGCGACGCCGGCCACGAGGCCCAGGCCGACGAGGCTGGAATTCTTGACGAACTTTCTAAGCTTGCTTCCCATTGTTCACCTAGGAGTGATCCAGTCGAGCGGATCGAAAGGACGGCCGAAATGGCGCATTTCAAAGTATAAACCCGATTGTGCGCTGCCGCCGCTGCTGCCGGCTCGCGCGATCGCCTCGCCCGCCGACACCGCGTCACCGGGACGTTTCAGCAGCGCCTGGTTGTTGCCGTAGATCGAGAGATAGTCGCCGCCGTGGTCGATGATCATCAGGTTGCCGAAGCCGCGCAGCCAGTCGGCGAACACCACCTTGCCGGCCGCGATCGCATGCACTTCGCTGCCTTCGGGAGCGCGGATCAGCAAGCCTTTCCACGGCGGCCCCTCGTCGCGGCGACTGCCGAAGCGCGCCGCCAGTTCGCCGCGCACCGGCCACGGCATGCGTCCGCGCAGCGCGGCGAACGACCGGCCGGCCACCGTATCCGGCAATCCGACTGCGTCGTCCGCTTTCGCCGATTCCGGCGTCACGTTACGGGCCGGTTCGGCCGGCTTCGGCATGCGCTTCCCTTTCCGCTCCTGTTCCTGCGCCAGTTCGGCGCGCCGCCGTTCCGCCAGCTCCCGCCGTTGCCGCTCGCGCTCCGCCGCTTCGGCGCGGCGCTGCTCGGCGATCAGCCGGTCGAGCCGGCCGACGAGATCGGTCAGCCGCGCTTCGTCACGGGCCACGGCGCCCGCTTCCCGGCGCTGGCTGTCGAGTTCCTTCGACAGTTGCGCCAGCAGCGTCGTCCGGCGGCTCTTTTCCTTTTCGAGCACCGCCTTCTGCGCGCGCTGTGCACCGGCGATGTCATCCAGCTCATCGGCGGCATGCGCGAGTTCGGTGCGGTTGTCTTCCACCTGCTTCAGGTCGGCGCGCAGCGATTCCACCAGCGACGCCTGCGCCTTCGACAGGTAGCCGAGATATTGCAGGTCGCGCTGGATGCCGTTCGGATTCTCGCCCGACAGCAACAGGCGGAGCCGGTCGTCGCCGCCGCGCACGTACTGGCTGCGCAGCACCGCGGCGAGCTGTTTCTGCCGCGCCGACACCGATGCGGAGAGCGCGTTGCGGCGGCGGTTCAGCTCGTCCAGGCGTGCCTGGGTTTGTGTGCGCCGGTCGTCGAGATCGTGCAGCGTCCGGTCGGCTTCGGAAATCCTGGTTTCGACCGCCGCCAGCGCATCGGCCGCGCGGCCTTTGCTCGCTTCGGTGCGTTCGATGTCCTGCTTGAGCGTCGAGAGTTTTTCGCGCAACGCGGCGCGCTCGCGTTCGGCATCCTGCTTCTGCCTGGCGCTGTAGCCCGCCGCCCCGCTGGCCGCCGTGGGGCCGGGGGGCTACGCCCGGCGCCGGGAGGG
>JBQCGO010000385.1:0-3295 GCA_051955575.1 Burkholderiaceae bacterium | reverse complement strand
TCCGGCATCCGGCGCCCGCCTATGTCGCCGGCGCCAGGTTCCGTACGCCCGAAGGCATCGAGGGCGCGCTTGCCGAGCAGGCTGCGCAGCACCTCGGCCGGCCGCTGGCGGTGGTGCCGATCGCTCCGGCCGACACCGCGCCGGCCGCCCTGCTGGAGCGGCGCGCGGCGGATCTGGTGGTGGCGACGCTGCCGCCTGCCGACCCGCTGCGCCGCGCCGGCACGCTGGTGCCGACCGGCTACGTCGCCAGCCCGATGGCGATTCTGCGTTCCGACACCGATATCCGCGGCTGGACCCAGATGAAAGGCCGCACCGTCTGCATGGCTGAAGGCGGCCGCTACGTCGGCACGATCGCGGCGCGCTACGGCGCGATCGAGAAGATCCTGCGCGCGCCGGCCGACGTGCTGCTCGCGCTGCGCACCGGCCGGTGCGACGCGGCGGTCGACGACAGCGCGCTGCTCGACGCGCTGCTGCGCCTGCCGGAGTGGAAGAAGTATTCGGCCACGCTGCGCGGCGATGCCGGCGCGCCGCTTGCGTTCGTGGTGCCGGCCGACGATCCGCTGCTGGCGTCGGCGCTGCGCGAGGCAGTCGGCGACTGGTCCCGCTCGGGCTATCTGGACAGGCTGCAGAAAAAGCGCGCCGACAGCATCGCGTTCGAGGTCTACCTCGACCAGGACGTGCCGGACTGCCACTGATCGACGGCCGATTCCCCGCTCCCGCATGCGGCCGGCGCGCCGTGTGAACGGACGGTGAACGGCTGTAAGAATTGGCATCGCCGCCCGACCCGCCCGCGCCGAAACGGTATCCTTGCTGGCCCCCTTGGAGGAAACCGATGGCGCACACCCTGCTGGTCGTGGACGACGATCCGGAGCTGCGGACCCTGCTGCACGATTATTTCCGCGAGCGCGGCTACGCGGTGTTGCTGGCCGCCGACGGCGCGGCGATGCGCGACTGCCTGCACCGGCAACCGGTGGACCTGGTGATCCTCGATCTGATGCTGCCCGGCGAGGACGGCCTGTCGCTGTGCCGTGACCTGCGCGCTTCCTCGCGCATCCCGGTGCTGATGCTGACCGCCCGCGGCGACGACACCGACCGCATCGTCGGCCTCGAAATGGGCGCCGACGACTACCTGCACAAGCCTTTCATCCCGCGCGAGCTGCTGGCCCGGGTGCGCAACATCCTGCGCCGCGCCGAGGTCGGTTCCGACGCGCAACCGCCGCGGCCGGCGCGCCGGCTGCGTTTCGCCGGCTGGACGCTGGACCTGGAGGCGCGTCACCTGGTCGGTCCCGACGAAGTGGTGGTGCCGCTGTCCTACGGCGAGTTCCGGCTGCTGCGCACGCTGGCCGAGAACCCGAACCGGGTACTGTCGCGCGAGCACTTGCTCGACGCGTTTTCCGACCGTCCGTTGAATCCGTCGGACCGCACGGTGGACGTGATGATCAGCCGGCTGCGCCGCCGGATGCGCGACGACGCTGCCGAGGCGGAACTGATCCGCACCGTGCGCAGCGAAGGCTACCTGCTGTCCGCTGCGGTCGAAGCCATCGCATGAAGCCGTTGCCGCGCACGTTGTTCGGTCAGATGCTGCTGGCGCTGTTCGCCGGCCTGCTCGCGGTCCAGACCGCCGGCTTCTGGCTGATGCTCGACGAGCGCGCCCGGTTCGGCGAGCGGGTGCTGGGCGCCTACGCCGCGCAGCGCATCGCCGGCGTGATCTCGCTGGTCGACCAGACCGCGCCGGCCGAACGCGCCCGGCTGGTGCAGGGATTGAGCGTGCCGCCGATGCACCTGGCGCTCGGCCAACCGTGGCAGGACGGCGCGCCGGATCGCGGTCCGGACGCCCGCGAATTCCTCGACAGCGTCGCTCGCGAGCTGGACCGGCCGGTGGCGTTGCAGGTGCTGGCGATCCGCCGCGCCGAGGCCCGGCCGGGTCCGCCGCATGCGCTGCCGCCGGAGACGGCGGAACTTCCTGAAACGTCCAGACCGCCCGCCCTCCCCGAGGCGCCGGCGCCGCCTGCTGCGCCGGCAGCTGCGCCGCAACTCAAGCCGCCGCGCCGCTGGCACGGCCGTCCGTTCCTGCTGGTGGTCGGCCAGGCCCGGCTGGCCGACGGCACCGTGCTGACCTTCCGCCACGGGCTGCCGCAGCAGGGGCTGGACTTGCCGCTGCGGCTGCTGCTGCTGCTCGGGCTGCTCGGCGTGTCGGTCGCGCTGCTGGCCGGCTGGGCAGTGCGGCGGCTGACGCGGCCGCTGGCGACGCTGGCCGATGCCGCCGGCGGTCTCGCGCGCAACCTCGACCAGCCGCCGCTGCCCGAGACCGGACCGCTCGAAGTCGCGCGCGCCGCCCGCGCATTCAACGCGATGCAACGCGACCTAAAGCGCCTGCTCGACACCCGCGCGCAGGCGCTGGCGGCGGTGTCGCACGACCTGCGGTTGCCGATCACCCGCCTGCGTCTGCGGATGGAGCGGCTGCCGGACGAGGCGCTGCGGCGCAAGATGGAAGAAGACCTGGCCGAGATGGACGGCATGATCGGCGGCACGCTCGACTACCTGCGCGCCGGATCGAGCGCCGAGCCGGCGGCGCGGCTGGACCTTGACGCGCTGGTCGACAGCGTGGCCGACGACCTGGCCGAACTCGGCGCCGACATCCGTCTCCACGGCAGCATCGGCGCACCGGTGAGCGGGCGGCCGCAGGCGCTGCGGCGCTGCCTCGCGAACCTGCTCGACAACGCGCGCCGCTACGGCAACGGGCCGATCGACGTGACGCTGGCCGCCGGCGCGGCACAGGCGGCGGTACGCATCGAGGATCGCGGACCGGGCATCCCGGCGGCCGATCTCGACAAGGTGTTCGAGCCGTATGTGCGGCTCGACGCGTCGCGCGCCCGGCACACCGGCGGCACCGGGCTGGGGCTGGCGATCGCGCGCGCCATCGCCCGCGCGCACGGCGGCGACGTCGCGCTCGCCGCCCGGCCCGGCGGCGGCACCTCGGCGACGCTGACGCTGCCGTCGGCGCCCGCCACGGACGCCGCCTGCGCCGGCGGCGATTGAGACGGTCGAGACAACCGAGACAACCGAGACACCCGAGACAGGGCCGCGCTTTCCGATTCCCATCGACGACAGACGACATGAACGACAACCTACCGTCCGAACATCCATCCCCGCCGCGCCGGCCCTGGCTGCTGGTCCTGGTCCTGGCGATCGCCGCGGCCGCCGGGGTCGCCGCCTGGCGGCATTACCGGCAGCCGGTCGCGCAGAAGCCCGGCGCCGGAGCCGCCCCGCCCGCCGCGGGGGCCCGGCGGGGGCG
>JBQCGO010000384.1:0-2720 GCA_051955575.1 Burkholderiaceae bacterium | reverse complement strand
AGCATAAAATAGGGCCATGCGCGAACTCGGCGACATCGAGAAAAATGAAGGCCAGGGGTTCCAGTTTCCCGGCAGCTTCGAAATCACCGCGATGGGCAACGCGAACGCCAATCTGCGCGAGCGCGTCAGCGAGATCCTGCGCGAAATCGGGCTGTCGGTGCTGGACGCCAGCGTGCGCGAACGCTCGTCCAGCCAGGGCAACTACGTGTCCGTGAGCGTGGTGTTCAACTGCCCGTCCCGCGAAAAGTACGAGGAAGCCCACGCGGCGCTGCGTGCGCATCCGGATATCCGCTACACGCTGTGAACGCGCGTCCGCTGCTCGTCCGCCACCTCGGCCGCCAGCCATATGAACCGGTGTGGCGTGCGATGCAGGCCTTCACCGACGCGCGTGGGCCGGACACGCCGGACGAGTTGTGGCTGGTGCAACACGACCCGGTGTTCACGCTGGGCCAGGCCGGCAAACCGGAACACGTGCTCGCCGCGGGCGACATTCCCGTGCTCAACGTCGATCGCGGCGGCCAGGTGACCTACCACGGCCCGGGCCAGATCGTCGCCTATCCGCTGCTGGACCTGCGCCGCTTGAAGCTCGGCGTGCGTGAACTGGTGCGGCGGATCGAGCAATCGATCATCGACACCCTGGCCGAGTGGAACGTCGTCGCCGTGCGCCGCGACGGCGCGCCCGGTGTGTACGTGAATGATGCCAAGATCGCGGCGCTGGGCCTCAGGGTCCGCCACGGCTGCACCTTCCATGGTCTGGCCTTCAACATCGCGATGGACCTGGAGCCTTTCCACCGCATCAACCCCTGTGGCTACACGGGCTTGTCGGTGACACAACTGCTAGACTTGGGCGGCCCGTCGCGGCTTGCCGATGTCGAGGATGTGTTGATTGTTGAGCTGGGCCGACAATTCGGATTGTCTCCGCAGGAAGCGGACCCGGCCCTGCCCCGCGCCGCCGCATGACTTGCGGCCGTATGCGGCGCCGGTATTTTCCGATACCGTAGCCTCGGGCCGCGCCACGACGAGTCTCACCCGCCCGCACCACGCACCCGAACGCGCCAGCGAACGGCTGGCGTCTTTTCATCTCCGTCCGCGCCCCGAGCGCACACGGCCGCCCGCTCCGGCCGTCCAAGGAATATCCATGTTGCAGCGTCTCCTCGTAGTCCTGGTGGCCCTCGTCGTGTCGGTCGGCGCGCGCGCGCAGAACCCGGCGCCGCCCGCGAACTGCCCGGCCTCGTCGGCCAGCGTGGTCGCCGCGCCGATCGCCAAGTACAGGGCCACCCCGGCGCCGGTGCTGGCGCCGACCGCCTCGCAGGGCCAGGCCGCGATCCTCGCGGCGCGATTGCTGACGCGCTTCCAGTACGAGGCGCTGCCGCTCGACGACGCGATGTCGGCGAAGATCTTCGACGCCTATTTCAAGGCGCTGGACGGCAGCAAGTTGTTCTTCACCCAGCAGGACGTCGACAAGTTCGCGGCCGACCGCAGCAAGCTCGACGACGCGATCTGGAACGGCGACATGTCGATTCCGTTCGCGATCTTCAACCTGTACGAGAAGCGCGCGGGCGAGCGCACGGCCTACGCGCTGGAACTGCTGAAGAAGGGCTTCGACCTCGACACCAACGCCACCTACACCTTCGACCGCGACAAGGCGCCGTGGGCGGCCGACGCCGCCGCGCTCGACGCGCTGTGGAAGGGTCGCGTGGAGAACGACTGGATCCGCCTGAAACTCGCGGGCAAGGACGACGCGGAAATCCGGAAGACGTTGTCGCGCCGCTACGAGAATTACCTCGACCGCGTGCACCAGCTCGACAGCGAAGACGTGTTCCAGACCTTCATGAACGCGTACGCGACCGCGATCGATCCGCACACCAACTACTTCGGCCCGCGCGCCAGCCAGAACTTCGACATCACGATGAAGCTGTCGCTGGAGGGTATCGGCGCGGTGCTGCAGGAACACGATGAATACACCGTGATCCGCGAGATCGTGCCGGGCGGCCCGGCCGCGAAATCCGGCAAGCTCGAGGTCGGCGACACGATCGTGGGCGTGGGCCAGGGCGAGTGCGGCGCGCTCGTCGACACGGTCGGCTGGCGTATCGACGACGTGGTGGCGCGGATCCGCGGCAAGAAGGGCACGGTGGTGCGGCTCGAAATCCTGCCGGCCGAGGGCGGCCAGGACGCCAAGCCGCGCGTGATCACGCTGGTGCGCAACAAGGTCAACATCGCGGACCAGGCCGCCAAGAAGAAGATCATCGACGTCAAGGAAGGCGGTCGCACGCTGAAGATCGGCGTGATCGACCTGCCGAGCTTCTACGAAGACTTCGATGCGCGCCGCCGGGGCGATCCCGACTACCGCAGCGCGTCGCGTGACGTCGCCAAGCTGCTGGGCGAACTGAAGCAGGCGAAGGTTTCGGCGGTGGTCGTGGACCTGCGCGACAATGGCGGCGGCTCGCTGGAGGAAGCGATCAATCTCTCCGGCCTGTTCATGGGCAAGGGCCCGGTGGTGCAGGTGCGCGACAGCCGCGGCCAGGTCGAGGAAAAGGATTCGGACGAGAAGATGCTGTGGACCGGCCCGATGGCGGTGCTGGTGAATCGCGGTTCCGCCTCGGCCAGCGAAATCTTCACCGCCGCGATCCAGGATTACGGCCGCGGCCTGATCATCGGCGAACAGACCTTCGGCAAGGGCACGGTGCAGAACCTCACCAGCCTCGACCAGTTGGCGATGA
>JBQCGO010000383.1:0-11844 GCA_051955575.1 Burkholderiaceae bacterium | reverse complement strand
GAGGTAGAAGCCGCCCAGGTCTTCCGAGCAATACATCTGCAGCTTGGCGACCACCGGGTGGAATTCGAACGTCTCGAAATGCCGGACGATCTCGTCCTGCAGGGCGGCCATGTTGGCGATCGCATAGCGGTCGATCTCCACCAGCTCGTCGACCGGTACCGCATCCTTCGCCGGGTCAAAGTCGGACGTGTTCGCCAGCAGGAAGCGCAGCGTGTTGCGGATGCGGCGGTAGGCCTCGGTCACGCGCTTCAGGATCTCGTCGGAGATCGAAAGCTCGCCCGAGTAGTCGGTCGAGGCGACCCACAGCCGCAGGATGTCGGCGCCTAGCGTGTCCGACACCTTTTGCGGCGCGACCACGTTGCCCTTGGATTTCGACATCTTCTTGCCCTCGCCGTCGACCACGAAGCCGTGGGTCAGCAGCGCGTCGTAGGGCGGGCGGCCGTTCAGCATCGACGAGGTCAGGAGCGACGAGTGGAACCAGCCGCGGTGCTGGTCCGAGCCTTCGAGGTACAGGTCGGCCGGGAATTTCGATTCATTGCGGTGCGAGCCGCGCAGCACGGTCTGGTGCGTGGTGCCGGAATCGAACCAGACGTCGAGCGTGTCGCGGTTCTTCACGTAATGCTCGGCATCGTCGCCGAGCAGTTCGCGCGGGTCGAGCGCCTGCCAGGCTTCGATGCCGTCGCGCTCGATGCGCTTCGCCACTTCCTCGATCAGCCGCGGCGTATCCGGGTGCAGCGCGCCGGTTTCCTTGTGCACGAAGAAAGCCATCGGCACGCCCCACTGGCGCTGGCGCGACAGCGTCCAGTCCGGCCGGTTGGCGATCATGCCGTGCAGCCGCGCCTTGCCCCAGGACGGGTAGAACGCGGTGCGGTCGATGCCTTCCAGCGCGGATTCGCGCAGGCTCTTTCCCGCGTCCTTCGGTGGATTGTCCATGCTGGCGAACCACTGCGACGTCGCGCGGTAGACGATCGGTGTCTTGTGGCGCCAGCAGTGCATGTAGCTGTGGTCGAACATGACCAGCCTGAACAGCGCACCGGCGCCCTCGAGCGCGGCGCAGATCGGCTTCGACGCTTCCCAGATCGTCATGCCGGCGAACAGCGGCAGCCATGAGGCATAGCGGCCGTCGCCCATCACCGGGTTCAGGATCGCGTCGTCCTTCATGCCGTGCGCCTTGCAGGAGATGAAGTCATCGACGCCGTAGGCCGGCGACGAGTGGACGATACCGGTGCCGGTGTCGAGCGTGACGTAGTCGCCGAGGTAGATCGGCGACATCCGGTCGTAGCCTGGGTCGGTGCCGGCCAGCGGATGGCGGAAGTTGATCAGCGACAGCGCGGCGCCCTTGCAGGTCGCCAGCACCCGGCCCTCGAGGCCGTAGCGCTGCAGGCAGGCGGCGATCAGGTCGAACGCCAGGATCAGCAGCGTGCGCTCGCCGTTGCGGCTGGTCTCGACCAGCGCGTACTCGAACTCGGGGTGCACGTTCAGCGCCTGGTTGGCCGGGATGGTCCACGGCGTCGTGGTCCAGATCACCGCATAGCCGTGCTCGGTCGGCAGACGCTCGAGCCCGAACGCGTTGGCGATCTTCGCCGGCTCGGCGAACGGGAAGCCGACGTCGATCGCCGGGTCGCGCTTGTCCTGGTACTCGACCTCGGCCTCGGCCAGCGCCGAGCCGCAGTCGAAGCACCAGTTGACCGGCTTCAGGCCGCGGTAGACGTAGCCCTTTTCAAGGATCTTGCCGAGCGCGCGCAGCTCGTCCGCCTCGTTGGCGAAGGCCATCGTCTTGTACGGGTTGTCCCAGTCGCCGAGCACGCCCAGCCGGATGAAATCCTTCTTCTGCCGCTCGATCTGCTCGGCCGCGTAGGCGCGCGCCTTGGCCTGCACCTCGGCCACCGGCAGGTTCTTGCCGAACTGCTTCTCGATCTGGATCTCGATCGGCATGCCGTGGCAATCCCAGCCCGGCACGTAGGGCGCGTCGTAGCCGGCCATGTCGCGCGACTTGACGATCATGTCCTTCAGGATCTTGTTGACCGCGTGGCCGATGTGGATGTCGCCGTTGGCGTACGGCGGACCGTCGTGCAGCACCCATTTCGGCCGGCCGGCCGCGGCCTTGCGGATGCGGTCGTAGATCTTCTTTTCCTGCCACTGCCTGACCCACTGCGGCTCGCGCTTGGCGAGGTCGCCGCGCATCGGGAACGGGGTTTCCGGCATGTTGACCGGATACTTGCTCTCCGGCTTGGCGGCGGGTTTTCCCTGGCGTTTCGAATCGTTGTCGGACATGTCGGACTTTGCGAAAAAGGCGGATTCTCGAATAAGGCAGATGGGGGCGATGCCGGCGATTGCGATGCCGCGCGGCATCGGCGGAGGCGGGCTATCGAATTCGGTCGGTGGACGACATCGCGGCGTTGCCATGACGGCGGAACCAGTCGCGCGCCTGCTCGGTGTCGCGCGCGATCGCGGCGGTCAGCGCCGGCAGGCCGTCGTAGCGCTCCTCGTCGCGCAGCTTGTGCAGGAATTCGATGCGCACCAGCTTGCCGTAGGCGTCGCCGACGTCGTCGAACAGGTGGGTCTCGAGCAGCATCCGGCCGCTGTCGTCCACCGTCGGCCGCGCGCCGAGGCTGGCCACGCCGGGCAGCGGCAGCGGGCCGCCGGACAGGCCGTGCGCCTGCACCACGAAGATGCCCGACAGCGCCGGCCGGCGGTGCGCGATGCGCAGGTTCAGCGTCGGGAAACCGAGCGTGCGGCCGAGCTTCTCACCGTGCACCACGTGGCCGGAGATCGCGTAGGCGTGGCCGAGCAGTTGCCGCGTGCGGGCGAAGTCGCCCACTGCGAGCGCCGCGCGTACTGCCGAAGAAGAAATCCGCAAACCGTCGTCGACCACCGTCGGCAAGGTATGAACTTCGAAGCCGTGCCGCAGCCCGGCCTCGACCAGCGTCGCGACGTTACCCGCGCGCCGCGCGCCGAAGCAGAAGTCTTCACCGACCATCAGCCACTTGACGTGCAGGCCGCCGACCAGCACTTCCTCGATGAACTGTTGCGGCGTCAGCGCCGCGAAGCGGGCGTTGAAATGTTCGACGATCACGCGGTCGATGCCGGCGTCGGACAGCGACTGCAGCTTGTCTCGCAGGCCGACGATGCGGGCCGGCGCGGCGTCGGGCTTGCCGGCGAGTTGCGCGAAATACTCGCGCGGATGCGGCTCGAAGGTCATCACCGCGGACTCGATTCCCAGCCGCAGCGCCGCCGTCCGCACCTGCGCCAGCAGCGCCTGGTGACCGCGATGCACGCCGTCGAAATTGCCGATCGTCAGCGCGCACGGCGCGCGCGAACGGGCGTTGGGAAGTCCGCGGAAGACCTTCATGAAGCGCGTCGGAAGCGGTGTCGGGGAAAACCGTCGATTATATACGGGCTTATCAACGGGCCTGCATGCGAGCACGCCCGTAGGAGACCGGCCCGCCGTCGCGCTTCCGGGCGGCGCAGCTTGCCGCGGCGCAATCCGGACGGCTACATCCCGTCCCAGCAGGCCGCCAGCGCCGCGAGCGCCGCCAGCCCTGCCGTCTCGGTGCGCAGGATGCGCGGCCCCATCGTCAGCGGCAGCGCGCCGCGCGCAATGGCGGCATCTTCCTCTTCCGCGGCGAAACCGCCTTCCGGGCCGACCAGCAGCGCGACCGGCTCCGGCAGCCGCGCGCGGGCCCAGCCGGCCAGCGATTGCGCGCCGCGCGGCGACAGCAGCAGGGCTCGGTGCCCGGCGGGCGCTTCCCACCGCTCGATGGCGATGGGCACCGCGACCGGCGGCAGGCGGTTGCGGCCGCTCTGCTCGGCGGCGGCGACCACTATCGCGCGCCAGTGGATCAGCTTCTTTTCCGCGCGTTCGTCCGAGAGCCGCGTCACGCAGCGCCGCGCCGACAGCGGCGTGATCGCCGAGGCGCCCAGCTCGACCGCCTTCTCGACGATCCAGTCCATCTTCGCGCCTTCCGGCAGCGCCTGCGCCAGCACGACCGGGAACGGCAGCTCCGTCTCGTCCGGCGAGAACGCGCCGATCGCCGCTTCCGCGTGCCGGCGTTCGACCGTCGTCAGCGTCGCGGCATAACTGCCGCCGGTGCCGTCGAACAGCGTGATCGCGTCGCCGGCCCGCAGGCGCAGCACCTGGATGTGGTGTGCCACCGTGTCCGGCAGGCGGATGCTGGAACCGGCGGACAGCGGGGCGGGAACGTGAAAGCGCGGCATCGGATGCAATCGAAAGGGATGGGAAAACGCAGGGCGGTGCGGGTCGCGGCGGCGGCATTATCCGGTATTTCCGCGACCGGGCGGTCGCCGTTTTGCCGCCGTTCCATGCCCGGCGCTCTGCTAGAATAGCCGGTTTCCGAAGCGGCCCGCGCGCTTGTCGCCGGTGCTTCCGCTTCCTCGCTTTCCGACCATTCCCGCTCTCCGATTCTTCCTTCGTCGCCGACATGACTTCCCAACCCCAGCCGCTCCCCCAGAAGATGGCCAACGCGATCCGCGCGCTGGCCATGGACGCCGTCCAGAAAGCCAACTCCGGACATCCCGGCATGCCGATGGGAATGGCCGACATCGCCGTCGCGTTGTGGGGCCGGCACCTGCGCCACAATCCGGCCAATCCGGGCTGGATCAACCGCGACCGCTTCGTGCTGTCGAACGGTCACGGCTCGATGCTGCAGTACGCGCTGCTGCACCTGACCGGCTATGACCTGCCGATGGACGAGCTGCGCAACTTCCGCCAGCTGCATTCGAAGACGCCGGGCCATCCCGAGGTCGACGTCACGCCGGGCGTGGAAACCACCACCGGCCCGCTCGGACAGGGACTGTCGAACGCGGTCGGCATGGCGCTGGCCGAATGGCTGCTGGGCGCCGCGTTCAACAAGCCGGGCTTCGACATCGTCGACCACTACACCTACGTGTTCGCCGGCGACGGCTGCCTGATGGAAGGCATCTCGCACGAAGTCTGCTCGCTGGCCGGTACGCTGCGGCTGTCCAAGCTGATCGTGCTGTACGACGACAACGGCATCTCGATCGACGGCAAGGTCGAGGGCTGGTTCACCGACGACACGCCGAAGCGCTTCGAAGCCTACGGCTGGAACGTGATCCGCGGCGTCGACGGCCACGACGCCGACGCGGTGGACGCCGCGATCGCGCAGGCGAAGACGGCCGACCGCCCGACGCTGATCTGCTGCAAGACCATCATCGGCAAGGGCGCGCCGAACATGGAAGGCACCGACAAGGTCCACGGCGCCGCGCTCGGCGACAAGGAGATCGGCTTCGCGCGCGAACACCTGGCCTGGCCGCACGAGCCGTTCTGCGTGCCGGACGACGTCTATGCCGCCTGGGACGCGAAGAAGAAGGGTGCGACGGACGAGAGCGCCTGGAACGATTTGTTCAAGGCCTACGGCGAGCGCTATCCTCAGGAAGCCGGCGAACTGCTGCGCCGGATGCGCGGCGAGCTGCCGGGCGGCTTCGACGCCGCGGTCGACGCGCTGATCGCGTCTTGCGTCGAGAAGAAGGAAAGCATCGCGACCCGCAAGGCCAGCCAGAACGCGATCCAGGCGCTGGCGCCGGTGCTGCCGGAACTGCTCGGCGGCTCGGCCGACCTGACCGGCTCGAACCTGACCAACTGGAAGGAATCGGTGCCGCTGCGTTCGCACCAGCCGGGCAATCACATCAACTACGGCGTGCGCGAATTCGGTATGGCCGCGATCATGAACGGTATCGCGCTGCACGGCGGCTTCATCCCGTTCGGCGCGACCTTCCTGACCTTCTCGGACTACAGCCGCAACGCGCTGCGCATGGCCGCGCTGATGAAGATCCGTTCGATCTTCGTGTTCACCCACGATTCGATCGGCCTCGGCGAAGACGGTCCGACCCACCAGTCGGTCGAGCACGTCTCCAGCCTGCGACTGATCCCGAATCTCGACAACTGGCGACCGTGCGACACGGTCGAATCGGCCGTGGCATGGGAGCAGGCGCTGCGCCGCGCCGACGGCCCGAGTTCGCTGATCTTCTCGCGCCAGAACCTCGCGTTCCAGCCGCGCACGCCGGAACAGGTCGACGGCATCCGTTGCGGCGGCTACGTGCTGCGCGATCCGGCAAATGCGGCTGACGCGAAAGGCATCATCATTGCCACCGGTTCGGAAGTCGAACTCGCGGTCAAGGCGGCGGAGATACTGGCGCAGCAGGGCCTGCCGGTGCGCGTGGTCTCGATGCCCAGCACCGACGTGTTCGATCGACAGGACCCGGCCTACAAGGCGAGCGTGCTGACGCACGGCGTGCCGCGGGTCGCGGTCGAAGCCGGCGTGACCGGGTTCTGGCACAAGTACGTCGGGCTGGAAGGCGCGGTGGTCGGCATCGACACCTTCGGCGAATCGGCGCCGGCCGGCGTGCTGTTCCGGCATTTCGGCCTGACCGCGGAAAAAATCGCCGAGACCGTCAGGATGGTTGTTTCCTGACAAAACGGACCGCGGGAAAAGCGCTTACGCTGCCGCACGGATTTTCTTTTCATCAAGCCCAGGAGAGCACCATGACCATCCGCGTCGCCATCAACGGTTACGGCCGCATCGGCCGCAACATCCTCCGCGCCCACTATGAAGGCGGCAAGAAGCGCGATATCGAGATCGTCGCCATCAACGACCTTGGCAACGCGCAATCGAACGCGCACCTGACGCGCTACGACACCGCGCACGGCAAGTTTCCGGGCACGGTCACGGTCGAGGGCGACAACATGATCGTCAACGGCGACAAGATCCGCGTGTTCGCGCAGCGCAATCCGGCCGAGATTCCGTGGGGCGAGCTGAACGTCGACGTGGTGCTGGAGTGCACCGGCTTCTTCGCCAGCAAGGAAAAGGCGTCCGCGCACCTGAAGGGCGGCGCGAAGAAGGTCATCATCTCGGCGCCGGGCGGCAAGGACGTCGACGCGACCATCGTCTACGGCGTCAACCAGGACATTCTGAAAGCGTCCGACACGGTGATCTCCAACGCATCCTGCACCACCAACTGCCTGGCGCCGATGGTCAAGCCGCTGCACGAGCAGATCGGCATCGAGAACGGCCTGATGACCACGGTCCACTCCTACACCAACGACCAGGTGCTGACCGACGTGATGCACGAAGATCTGCGCCGCGCCCGCTCGGCGACGCAGTCGATGATCCCGACCAAGACCGGCGCCGCCGCCGCGGTCGGCCTGGTGATGCCCGAACTCAACGGCAAGCTGGACGGCTACGCGGTACGCGTGCCGACGATCAACGTCTCGCTGGTCGATCTGTCGTTCATCTCGTCGCGCGACACCAGCGTCGAGGACGTCAACCGCATCAGGAAAGATGCCGCCGAAGGCGGCTACAAGGGCATCATCACCTACAACACCGAGCCGCTGGTGTCGGTCGACTACAACAACAACCCGGCGTCGTGCAACTTCGATGCGACGCTGACCAAGGTCTCCGGCCGGCTGGTCAAGGTCTCGTCCTGGTACGACAACGAGTGGGGCTTCTCGAACCGGATGCTCGACACTACCGCCGCGCTGATGAACGCGAAGTAATCAAGCAAATAGGCAAGCAGGCAGGCACCAGGTGCCGGCGCCGCGCCGGCCCTGCCTGACGACACCCCGCCTCGGCGGGGTGTTTTCATTGGCGCGGCCCGTTTGCGGCCTGTTTGCGTCCACATGCGGCGGCGCCTTCGGGCCGCCGGTCCTGTTTCGTCCACAACGCGTATTCCTGCTGCGTTGCGGCAAAGGTGCCATGTCGCTCCTTGCCTGCCTTGGCGGCGTGATCCCAAATCGGCCATGTGCATTCGCACAAACGCGATTTAACGATTTCCCGCACATGTCGCAATCTTGTTCTGCCTCAGACCGGCCGCTGCCGATCACGTTAGCCTGCGTGAAACAAAGGGGACGCGCATGGCTTTCTTTCCCACGCACGACGCATTCGCGCGGCTGTCGCTGTCGCTGCGCGCGATGCCGCGGCGGATGCTGCACCGGCTGTCCGACACGCTCGGCTACGGCAACCTGAACGGCCCGCTCGACCTGATCATCGTGCAGTCGCTGACGTTCCTGCTGATGTCCGGCCTCGGCTATCTGGTGCTGGAATTCAGCGGCGCGCCGTTCAACGAGGAGACCAAGCGCACCGCCTGCCTCTATCTCCCCGGCATCGCCGCGCCGCTGCCGGGCGTGCTGCTGAACAACCTGCACCGCTTCAAGATCGCGATGGACCATTTGCTGCTGACCGGCGACATCCTGCAGCAGCATCCGTCGCTGTCGGTGGCGCAGGCCTGGCGCATCGGCGGCTACCTGATGCAGCGAATCAAGGAAGCGGTCGGCTACAACTGGCGGCCCGCCTGCCAGTACATGAAAGGCGAGTATCCGGTGCTGCTGGCCGAGGTGGTCGAGCGGGTGCGGGCCTGCAACCTGCCGGCGGTCTTCGGCGACGTGGTCGAGCAGTAGTCGCCGCGGCGGGCACGCCTGCTACACGGCGCCGAGCACCGCGTCCCACAGTCGGATTACCGCGCCGGCCGGCTCCTGCACCGTCGCCTCGGCCACCCGCGCGTGTTCCTCGCCCTGCAGCCGCAACTGGTGCTGCAGCCGCCGGAACAGCCGGTAGGCGTCGGCGACCGCGGACGCGCTTGCCGCATCGATCAACCCGAGTTCGCCGGCCAGTTTCAGCAGCGCGATGTTGCCGATGTCGGCGGTCAGTTGCGGCAGTTGGGCAGCGTCGCGCAGGATCAGGAATTGCACGATGAACTCGATGTCGATCATGCCGCCGGCATCCTGCTTCAGATCGAACTGGCCGTCGCGCGGCCGGTGCTGGGCGCGCATCCGGGCGCGCATGTCCAGCACCGCGGTGCGCAATACGGCCGGGTCGCGCGGCTGGCGCAGCACCGCGTCGCGCAGCGCCTCGAAACGCGCGCCGATCGCGGCGTCGCCGGCGCAGCAGCGCGCGCGCGTCAGCGCCTGGTGTTCCCAGATCCACGCGGACTGCGTCTGGTATCTCTCGAACGACCCGACGCTCGACACCAGCAGGCCCGACGCGCCGTCCGGACGCAGCGCGATGTCGACGTCGAACAGCACACCGGCGGCGGTGTGGCTGGTCATCCAGGTAATGAAGCGCTGCGCCAGCTTGGCGTACAGCGGCGGCGCGTCCTGGTCGTCATCGTCGTACAGGAACACCACGTCGAGGTCCGACGCGTAGCCGAGTTCCTTGCCGCCGAGCTTGCCGTAGGCGATCACCGCGAAGCGCGGCGTCTCGCGATGCCGGTTCGGGATCGTGCGCCAGACCGCGCCGATGGTCAGCTCGACCAGGATGTCGGCCAGCATCGACAGATAGTCCGCCAGCCGTTCCACCGACAGCAGGCCGTCGAGATCCTTCGCGAGCAGCCGGAACAGTTGCGCGTGGTGCATCTCGCGCAGGATGTCCATCTGCCGCTCGGCGTCGCCGTCGGCGGTATCGAGACGGGCGCGGCAGTCGGCAGCGAAGGTTTCCCAGTCCGGCGCGGCGTGCAGCGTGCGCTCGTCGAGCAGTTCGTCGAGCAGGATCGGGTGCCGCGTCAGGTAGCCGGCGGCCCAGCCGCTGGCGCGCAGGATGCGGATCAGCCGGGCGAGGGCGGCCGGGTATTCGGTCAGAAGTGCCAGATATGCGGCGCGGCGCGCGACGGTTTCGAGGAAATCGAGCAGGCGTCCGAGCGCGGCGTCCTGCGCCGGGCCGGCGTTGTTCGCGCCAGCGGTGTCGGCCACCAGCGGCAGTGCCGCGTTGACCAGCGCCACAAGGCGGCCGCGGCTGGCATCCGGCAGGCTGCGCAACCGAGGCGACTGCCAGGTGGCCGCCAGTCGCCGCGCCGCGCCGGACGGGTCGGCGAAGCCGATCTCCGCCAGCGCGGCGGCCATGGCGTCCTCACTGTCGCAGTCGCCGATCGGCGGCATGTTTCCCGTTCCATCCTGCGGCGCCTCGCCGGTCGGTTCGCCGAAGATCGTGTCGAACTCGGCCGCGACGCAATGCCGGTGGCGGTCGAGTTCGGCCATCAGCGCCGCGATGCCGTCGAAGCCCGCCATCCGCGCCACCGTCTGGCGGTCCTCGTCGCCGGCCGGCAGGTTGTGGGTCTGGGCGTCGTCGAGGTACTGGATCCGGTGCTCGAGATTGCGCAGGAACGCGTAAGCTTCCTGCAGCGCCGCGACACGCTCCGGCGCGAGCAGTTGCTGTTGCGCGAGCACGTCGAGCGTGGCGCGGGTCGAGCGGTCGCGCAGCGCCGCGTCGCGCCCGCCGCGGATCAGCTGGAACACCTGCGCGACGAACTCGACTTCGCGGATGCCGCCGCGGCCGAGCTTGACGTTGCCGGCGCGTTCCGGGTGCCGGCTCTCCTGGCGCACCACCTCGGCACGGATCTGCGCGTGCATTGCGCGCAGCGCGTCGATCGCGCCGAAATCGAGATAGCGCCGGTAGACGAAAGGCTGGACGATCTGTTCCAGCGCAGCCACGTCTTCCGGCGTGCCGGTCAGCGCGCGCGCCTTGACCCAGGCGTAGCGCTCCCATTCGCGGCCCTGCACCACCAGGTACTCCTCCAGCATCGCGAAGCTGGCCGCCAGCGGGCCGGAGCCGCCGTTCGGCCGCAGTGCCATGTCGACGCGGAAGGTGAAACCGTCTTCGGTGATTTCGGAGATCGCGCCGATCAGCCGGCGTCCGAGGCGGATGAAGAATTCGTGGTTAGACAGCGGACGCTGGTCCGGCGCCGTCTCGCGGGTCTCGCCGTCTTCCGGATAGAGGAACACCAGGTCGATGTCGGACGAAACGTTCAGTTCGCCGCCGCCGAGCTTGCCCATGCCGACCACGGCCAGTTGCTGCGGCCGGCCCGATTCCGCGCCGGTCGGCACGCCGTGCGCCGCTTCCATCTCTTCCTGCAGCGCGGCGAGATGGCGCGTCACCGCCAGTTCGGCCAGCGCAGTGGTCGCCGCCAGCACTTCGGCGAGGTCGGCGTGGCCCGACAGGTCGCGCTCGATCAGGACGGCGATGGCGAGATTGCGCAGCCGGCGCATCGCGGCCGGCAGCGGCGTGCCGTTGCCGAGTTCCTCGCCGAGCAGGCGCTCGAGCGCGGCCTTGTCGAGCGGCGCGGCGGCCGCGGCCGCGAGCCTCGCGGCCCGGGACGGATCGCCGGCGAGCCAGCGGGAAAGAAAACGGGAAGCTTGGGCGGGCG
The DNA here is from genome assembly GCA_051955575.1 of Burkholderiaceae bacterium. Classification (GTDB taxonomy): domain Bacteria; phylum Pseudomonadota; class Gammaproteobacteria; order Burkholderiales; family Burkholderiaceae_D; genus JBQCGO01. The sequence continues at coordinate 672 of JBQCGO010000383.1, read as the reverse complement.
GCAGCAGGGAGGGCGTCACGTCGGTCGGGTTCCTTGAGTCGGAGCGCGCGGATGTCCGCGCGATCCTTGATCTGGCGCTTCGAATCGGCGCGTTGCGCGCAATGCGTCGAGCGGGGTCGGGTAATATTACATGCCCGGACGGCGCCCGCCTGGCAATGCGCGAGCGCCGTACCGTCGGCACGTCCCGCATTGTCCGATCGACCGATTCCGCGCCCGACGCATTCATCCCCGCCCCTTACTTCGCTCCCCAGTTTTCCGACCGATGTCCAGCCTCGTTCCGCTGCCCGATGTTCCCGTCCGGCCGCCGCCGTCCCGGCGCGGCCGAAGGGCCCGCGCGCTGCGGAACGGGATCGCGCGCCTCGCGAAGGCGGCCGGCGTCGCGCTGCTGGTCGTCTACTTCGCGTTCTGCGCGCTGTTCCTGACGTTGCGCTACGCGGTGCTGCCCAACATCGAGCACTACAAGGGCGACATCGAGCAGGCCGCGTCGCGCGCGCTCGGCAACCGGGTGACCATCGGCAGCGTCCGCGCGTCGTGGCGCGGGCTGCGGCCGGAACTGTCGCTGGCCGACGTGGCGGTGCGCACGTCCGACGGCCGCCGCGCGCTGGCGTTGCCCGCGGTGTCGGCGGTGGTGTCGTGGTGGTCGGTGCCGGCCGCCGGCCTGCGGCTGGAGCG
>JBQCGO010000382.1:0-9553 GCA_051955575.1 Burkholderiaceae bacterium | reverse complement strand
AACGAGCCGGACCACAGTACCGCCAGCAGCACCGCCAGCAGCGCGATCGCGGTGACGACGCGGGTGCGCAGCATCAGGAAACCTTTTCGATGCTGACGAGCTGCTCGCGGGTACGGCCGAAGCGCCGCTCGCGCCGCGGGTAGGAGGTGATCGCCGCATCGAGCGCCGCGGCGTCGAAGTCCGGCCCGTAGGTGGCAGTGAAATACAGCTCGGTGTAGGCGAGCTGCCAGAGCAGGAAGTTGGAGATGCGCTGCTCGCCGCCGGTGCGGATGAACAGATCCGGCTCGGGCGCGTAGGCCATCGCGAGATGCTCGGCGAGCGCGGATTCGTCGAAGCGCTTCGCGCCCGGGTCGGCGGCGATCATCTTCTCGACCGCCTGCATGATGTCCCAGCGTCCGCCGTAGTTGGCGCAGACGGTGACGGTCAGCCGGTCGTTGCCGGCAGTCCGGCGCTCGGCGCTGTCGATCGCGCGGCGCAGCTTGTCGTCGAAGCGGCTGAGGTCGCCGACCACGCGCAGCCGGATGGCGTTCGCGTGCATCTTGGCGATCTCGCGCTCGAGCGCAGTCAGGAACAGGTGCATCAGCACCGACACCTCTTCCGGCGGCCGGCGCCAGTTCTCGGAACTGAACGCGAACAGCGTGAGGTACTCGATGCCGCGGCGCGCGCACGCCTCGACCATGTTGCGCACCGTCTCGACACCCTTCGCGTGACCGGCGACGCGCGGCAGGAAGCGCCGGGTCGCCCAGCGGCCGTTGCCGTCCATGATGATCGCGACGTGGCGCGGAATCGAACCGGTCTGCGGAACGCTCTGCGTGGAACTGGAATGAGTCATCGGAAGGAATCCGGGAAGATGGCCGACGGCGTCAGACCGTCAGCATCTCCTTTTCCTTTTCGGCGAGCAGCCTGTCGACTTCGGCGACATAGCGGTCGGTCAGCTTCTGCACGTCGTCTTGCGCGCGGCGCTCGTCGTCTTCCGAGCACGCCTTGTCCTTCAGCAGCTTCTTCAGTCCTTCGTTGGCGTCGCGGCGGATGTTGCGGATCGCGATCTTCGCGTCCTCGCCCTCGCCCTTGACCAGCTTGACCATCTCGCGGCGACGCTCCTCGGTCAGCGGCGGCGTCGGAATGCGGATCATGTCGCCGTGAGTCGCCGGATTGAGGCCGAGATCGGACTCGCGAATGGCTTTCTCGATCACCGACACCATCTTCTTTTCCCACGGCTGCACGCCGATGGTCCGGGCGTCGATCAGCGTCACGTTCGCGACCTGGCTGATCTGGGTCGGGTTGCCGTAGTAGTCGACCATGACATGGTCGAGGATGCCGGTATGCGCCCGGCCGGTACGCACCTTCGCGAGATTCGCCTTCAGCGTCTCGATCGATTTCTGCATCTTCTGCTCGGTGGATTTCCTGACGTCCGCGATGGTCATTCTGTTCTCCTCAATGCTTCGGAATCTCGGTAACCGCTGCGCGCCTCAAACATGCACCAGCGTGCCCTCGTCCTCGCCGAGCATCACGCGCAGCAGCGCACCCGGCTTGACGATCGAGAACACCTTGATCGGCAGCTTCTGGTCGCGACACAGCGCGAACGCGGTCGCATCCATCACCTGCAGGTGCTTGGCGATCGCCTCGTCGAAGGTGATGCTGGCGTAGCGCGTCGCCTGCGCGTCCTTCTTCGGATCGGCGGTGTAGACGCCGTCCACCTTGGTCGCCTTCAGCACGACTTCGGCGCCGATTTCGGAGCCGCGCAGCGCGGCCGCGGTGTCGGTGGTGAAGAACGGATTGCCGGTGCCGGCGGCGAACACCACGATCTTGCCCTCTTCCAGGTACTGCAACGCCTTCGGCCGCACGTACGGCTCGACCACCTGCTCGATGCCGATCGCCGACATCACGCGCGCGGTGATTCCGGCCTGGCGCATCGCATCGGCGAGCGCGAGGGAATTCATGACTGTCGCCAGCATGCCCATGTAGTCGGCCGTGGCCCGATCCATGCCCTGCGCGCCCGGCGCCACGCCGCGGAAGATGTTGCCGCCGCCGATCACGATCGCCAGTTCCACACCGAGCCGCGCGACTTCCGACACGTCGGCCACCATCCGTTCGATGGTGGCGCGGTTGATGCCGTAGGCATCGTCGCCCATCAGCGCTTCGCCCGAAAGTTTCAGAAGAACGCGCTTGTAGGCCGGTTTTGTCATGGATCGGGACTCCTGTGGCGGTCCGCTCGCGGACCGAAGTTGACCGTGGTTGGGTCGGTGGCCGGCGCGAACGGGGTACGTCTGCGCCGGATACTTATTATTCTAACAAGCCATTCATCCGTACCGCAGGCCGACATCGCCGGCCCGCGGCACGCAGTACATGTTTCAGCCCTGCTTTGCGGCTGCGACTTGCGCTGCCACTTCGGCGGCGAAATCGTCCTGCTTCTTCTCGATGCCTTCGCCGACGACATACATCGCGAACTGCTTCACCGACGCGTTCGCGGCCTTCAGCATCTGCTCGACCGACTGCTTGTCGTTCTTCACGAACGGCTGGTTCAGCAGCGACACTTCCTTCAGGTATTTCTGGACCGAGCCTTCGACCATCTTGGCGACGATGTCGGCCGGCTTGCCGGATTCGGCGGCTTTCTGCGACGCCACCGAACGCTCCGACTCGATCAGGTCGGCCGGCACCTGGTCGGACGACAGCGCGACCGGCTTCATCGCGGCGATGTGCATCGCCACGTCCTTGCCGACCTGGTCGTCGGCGGCGTCATACTCGACCATCACACCGATCCGGGTGCCGTGCAGGTACGAGGCCAGCTTGGCGGTCGTCTCGAAGCGGCGGAAGCGGCGGATCGACATATTTTCGCCGATGCGGCCCACCAGCGCGGCGCGCTCTTCCTCAACCGTCTTGCCGTTCAGCGGCAGTGCCGACAGCGCGGCGACGTCGGCCGGGTTGTTCTCGGCGACCAGCTTCGCGCAGGCGTTGGCCAGCGCGATGAAGTCGTCGTTCTTGGTCACGAAGTCGGTTTCGCAGTTCACTTCGATCAGCGCGCCGACCTTGCCGGCGATATAGGCGGCAACCACGCCTTCGGCCGTGATCCGCGAGGCGGCCTTCGATGCCTTGCTGCCGAGCTTGACGCGCAGGATTTCTTCCGCCTTGTCCATGTCGCCGGCAGCCTCGGTCAGCGCCTTCTTGCATTCCATCATCGGCGCGTCGGTCTTCGCGCGCAGTTCGCCCACCATTGCAGCGGTAATAGTCGCCATCATTTTCTCCTTGCTGGTCCTTGCCGGCGGCGCCCGGGAGCGCCACGCTTGATTCAGATTGGTATCGCTTCGATCGAAAAAAAGGGGCGAACCGCCGTTGCCCCTCCTTGATGCGCGCGTCGCTGCGCGGTCATGCCGCGCCGCAACGCCGGCCCGATCAGGCCTGTTCGTTGACTTCGACGAATTCGTCGCCCTTCACCGCTTCGACGATGTCGTTGATCGACGCCGCGCGGCCTTCCAGCACCGCGTCGGCGACGCCGCGCGCGTACAGCGTGATGGCCTTCGACGAGTCGTCGTTGCCCGGGATCACGTGCGTCACGCCTTCCGGGGAATGGTTGGTGTCGACCACGCCGATGACCGGGATGCCGAGCTTGCCGGCTTCGGTGATCGCGCCCTTGTGATAGCCGACGTCGATGATGAAGATCGCGTCGGGGATGCCGCCCATGTCCTTGATGCCGCCGATCGATTTCTGCAGCTTTTCCATTTCGCGCTGGAACATCAGCGCTTCTTTCTTGGACATCTTGTCGACCGAACCGTCCTCGATCGCGGCTTCCATGTCCTTCAGGCGCTTGATCGAGGTCTTGATGGTCTTGAAGTTGGTCAGCATGCCGCCGAGCCAGCGCTGGTCGACGTAAGGCATGCCGGCGCGCTGCGCTTCCGCCGCGACGATGTCGCGCGCCTGGCGCTTGGTGCCGACGAACAGGATGGTGCCGCGGTTGGCCGACAGCTGGCGGATGTACTTCATCGCCTCCTGGTACATCGACAGGGTTTTTTCCAGGTTGACGATATGAATCTTGTTGCGATGGCCGAAGATGTAAGGTGCCATCTTCGGGTTCCAGAAGCGGGTCTGGTGGCCGAAGTGGACGCCGGCTTCCAGCATTTCGCGCATGGTGATTGCCATGATGTTTCTCCAGGGTTGGGTCTTGAATCCGGTCGGTACACCTTCACGGAAGGCACCCTTTTCGACCGGACTCGCGATTTGTTGACGTTGATGATGTTGACGATTGTCGGCAGCGAAGAATCCCGAAACGGTTTCCCGTGACGCCAGCCGTGCCGCTACCCGCAGGCTAACCCGAGATTCTACCGGAAAATCGCGTCCCACCTCAACCCGAGGCCGCCGCAGCCGGTGCCGCCCAATGCCGCCTCCTGCGAAGGTCTATAATTTCGGCAATCCATTACCGTTCGCGTTCTGCGAATCCTCACCCTTTCTTCTATGGCTTCCATCAGCATCAAGACTCCCGAAGACATTGTCGGGATGCGCATCGCCGGCCGGCTCGCGGCCGAGGTGCTCGACCACGTCGCCCCCTACGTCAAGCCCGGCGTGACCACGGGCGAACTGGACCGCATCTGCCACGAGTACATGGTCAACGTGCAGGGCACAATCCCGGCGCCGCTGAACTACTGTCCGCCGGGCTACACGCCCTACCCGAAGTCGGTCTGCACCTCGGTCAACGACGTGGTGTGCCACGGCATTCCGGGCGACAAGGTGCTGAAGAGCGGCGACGTGCTCAACGTCGACGTCACCGTCATCAAGGACGGCTACCACGGCGACACCAGCCGGATGTTCTTCGTCGGCGAACCGTCGATCCTCGCGCGCCGGCTGTCCGACGTCACCTACGATTGCATGTGGATCGGCATCGAGAAGATCCGGCCCGGCGCGCATCTCGGCGACATCGGCTTCGCGATCCAGCAGCACGCGGAAAAGGCCGGCTACAGCGTGGTGCGCGAGTTCTGTGGGCACGGCATCGGCAAGGTGTTCCACGAGGAGCCGCAGGTGCTGCACTACGGCCGCCCCGGCACCCTCGAAAAGCTTGTACCGGGCATGATCTTCACCGTCGAGCCGATGATCAACGCCGGCCGGCGCGACATCCGCGAGATGGGCGACGGCTGGACCATCAAGACCAAGGACCGCAGTCTGTCGGCCCAGTGGGAGCACACCGTGCTGGTCACCGAGACCGGCTACGAAGTCCTGACCCTTTCGGCCGGCTCCCCGCCTCCGCCGGCCTTCGTTTCCCGGAGCGCGACCCAGCCGGCCCCGGCCTGACATGGGCGCGGCTCCGCGACTGCCGGTGCTCCTGAAGGAGCAGATCCGCAGCGGCCGCCAGTCGGCGATCGACGCGTTTCTCACCGCCGGCAAGCCGGAAAAACTCCTCAAGGACCTGCGCCGCAACGTCGACGACGCGCTGATACAGGCATGGTTCGGCTGCAGCATGCCCGATACCGCCGCGCTGGTGGCGGTCGGCGGCTACGGCCGCGGCGAACTGTTCCCGCACTCCGACGTCGACGTGCTGATCCTGCTGGAGAGTGCACCGGACGAGGCGCTGCGCCCGCGCCTGGAAGATTTCGTGCAGTTGCTCTGGGACATCGGGCTGGAGATCGGTCACAGCATCCGCACCATCGACGACTGCCTGAACGAAGCGGCGGCCGACATCACGGTGCAGACCAGCCTGCTCGAGGCGCGGCTGGCGGTCGGCAACCGCAAGCTGTTCCGCTTCCTGTCGGACCGGTTCCGGGCCGCGATGAATCCGCAAGCCTTCTTCGAGGCAAAGACGCTGGAGATGCGGCAGCGCCACGTGAAATACGAGGACACGCCCTACAGTCTCGAGCCGAATTGCAAGGAAAGTCCGGGCGGACTGCGCGACCTGCAGGTGATCCTCTGGGTAGCGAAGGCGGCCGGCCTCGGCAATTCGTGGCGCGAGCTGGCCGAGCGCGGCCTGATCACGCCGGTCGAGGCGCGCCAGCTGACGCAGAAGGAACGCGCGTTCAAGGACATCCGTATCCGCCTGCACATCCATGCCGGACGGCGCGAGGACCGTCTGGTGTTCGACGTGCAGACGCCGATCGCCGAGGCGCTCGGCTTCCAGGCCACCGAGACGCGGCGCGCCAGCGAATACCTGATGCAGCGCTACTACTGGGCGGCCAAGACGGTGACCCAGCTCAACAAGATCCTGCTGCAGAACATCGAGGCGCAACTGTTCCCGCAGCACACGCACGCCAAGCCGGTCAACCAGCGCTTCCAGGAAGTCGGCGGCTTGATCGACATCGTCGCCGACGACCTGTTCGATACCACGCCGTCGGCGATGCTCGAAGTGTTCCTGCTGGTCGCGCAGCATTCCGAGATCCGCGGCATGACCGCGCGCACGCTGCGCGCGCTGTGGCACGCCCGGCTGGGCATCGACGCCGCGTTCCGGCGCGACCCGCGCAACCGCGCGCTGTTCCTGGAAATCCTGAAGGCGCCGCAGGGAATCACCCATGCGCTGCGCGGCATGAACGAGACTAGCGTGCTGGGCCGCTACCTGCCGAATTTCCGGCGCATCGTCGGCCAGATGCAGCACGACCTGTTCCATGTCTACACCGTGGACCAGCACATCTTGATGGTGGTGCGCAACGTGCGCCGCTTCACGATGAGCGAGCATGCGCACGAATACCCGTTCTGCAGCCAGCTGATGGCCGATTTCGCGCAGCCCTGGCTGCTCTATATCGCTGCGCTGTTCCACGACATCGCCAAGGGCCGCGGCGGCGACCATTCGATCCTCGGCATGGCGGACGCGCGCCAGTTCTGCCGCGACCACGGGCTGTCGGCAGCGGACACCGAACTGGTGGTATTCCTGGTGGAAAACCATTTGCTGATGTCGCAGGTCGCGCAGAAGCAGGACCTGTCCGACCCGGAGGTGATTGCCGCCTTCGCCGATCGCGTAAAGGACGAACGCCACCTCACTGCGCTCTATCTGCTGACGGTGGCCGACATCCGCGGCACCAGTCCGAAAGTCTGGAACGCGTGGAAAGGCAAGCTGCTGGAAGACCTGTACAAGATCACGGCCCGGGTGCTCGGCGGCGAAGCGCCGTCGGTCGACCGCGAGCTGAAGGATACCCAGCGCGAGGCACTGAAGACGCTGCGCCTGTACGGCCTGCCGCCGGATGCGCACCAGGCGCTGTGGAAGCAGCTCGACGTGGCCTACTTCCTGCGGCACGACGCGGCGGACATCGCCTGGCAGACCCGTTCGCTGCTCGGCCGGCTGGATAGCCCGACGCCGGTGGTCAAGTGCCGGCTCGCGCCGATCGGCGAAGGCTTGCAGGTGACGGTCTACACGCGCGACCAACCGGATCTGTTCGTCAAGATCTGCGGGTATTTCGACCGTAAGAACTTCAGCATCCTGGACGCCAAGATCCACACCACGAGGAACGGCTACGCGCTCGACACCTTCCTGGTGACCGAGCCGGCCTTCGCGGAAAACTACCGCGACCTGATCGCGCTGATCGAGCACGAACTCGCCGCACACCTGCAGTCGGCCGACGCGCTGACGCCGCCCGGCAAGGCGCGCCTGTCGCGGCTGTCGCGCGCGTTCCCGATCGTGCCGACCGTGGACCTGCGCCCCGACGAGCGCGGGCAGCATTACCTGCTTTCGATTTCCGCCAACGACCGCAACGGCCTGCTGTACTCGGTGGCCAGCGTGCTCGCGAAGTACCGGATCAACCTGCATACCGCGAAGGTCATGACCCTCGGCGAGCGCGTCGAGGACGTGTTCCTGGTCGACGGCCCCGCCTTGAACAACCCGCGCAGCCAGATCCAGATCGAAACCGACCTGCTCGACGCGCTGCGCGTCTGATTCCCTTTTTTCTCTCGCCGCTCCGATGACCGAACCGCTACGCCTGTCCAAACGCATGTCCGAACTCGGCCTGTGCTCGCGCCGCGAGGCGGACGAATGGATCGAGCGCGGCTGGGTGCGGGTCGACGGCGTGGTCGTCAACACGCTCGGCAGCAAGGTCTTGCCGCACCAGCGCGTGACCGTCGAGCGCCAGGCCGCCGCGCAGCAGGCCAAGCGGGTGACGGTGCTGCTGAACAAGCCGGTCGGCTACGTCAGCGGCCAGGCGGAGGACGGCTACCGGCCAGCGGTGGTGCTGGTCAACGAATCGACGCATTGGAGCCGCGACGCATCGCCGCTGCGCTTCCATCCGTCCCAGTTGCGCAGCCTGGTGCCGGCAGGCAGGCTCGACATCGACTCGGTCGGCCTCCTGGTGCTGACGCAGGACGGCCGCATCGCGCGGCAGCTGATCGGCGAGGAGTCGCCGGTCGAGAAGGAATACCTGGTTCGGGTGCAGTACACGCGATCGGGGCGATTGCCGGATGCCGACCTGAAGCGGCTCAATCACGGCCTGTCGCTGTACGGCAAGCCGCTGCTGCCCGCGAAGGTGCAATGGCAGAACGACGACCAGCTGCGTTTCGTGCTGCGCGAGGGCCGCAAGCGGCAGATCCGGCTGATGTGCGAGGCGGTCGGCCTGAAGGTGCTCGGGCTGAAGCGGGTGCGGATCGGCAACGTCAAGCTCGGCGACCTGCCGCCCGGGCAGTGGCGCTATCTCGGCGCCGACGAGCGGTTCTAGCGATTTTCCTGGTCAGTCGTCCCGGTCCGGCATGCCGGGAAACAGCACGTCGAGGAAGCCGAATTTCGTCATGTCGCGAATCCGCATCGGGTACAGGATGCCCTGCAGGTGGTCGCATTCGTGCTGCACCTCGCGCGCATGGAAGCCGTCGACCTCGCGCCGGATCGGGTTGCCGTCGAGGTCGACGCCCTCGTAGCGGATCGCGCGCCAGCGCGGCACCATGCCGCGCAGTCCGGGCACCGACAGGCAGCCTTCCCAGCCCTCTTCCATCTCGTCGGACAGCGGCGTGATCGTCGGATTGAGCAGCACGGTCTCCGGCACCGGCGGCGCGTCGGGATAACGCTCGTTGTTGCGAAAACCGAAGATCACCAGTTGCAGGTTCACGCCGATCTGCGGCGCGGCGAGGCCGGCGCCGTTGACCGCGTGCATCGTCTCGAACATGTCATCGATCAGCCGGGCGATTTCCTGCGTGCCGAACTCGCGCACCGGCTCGGCCTGGCGCAAGAGGCGCGGATCGCCCATCTTCAGGATCTCGCGCACGCTCATCGCAGCTCGTCCAGGAAATCGCGGAACGCGGTGCCGACCTCGGCATGCTTCAGCCCCATCGCGGTCATCGCCTTCAGATAGCCGAGCTTGGAGCCGCAATCGTAGCGGCGGCCGATGTAGCGATAGGCGAACACCGGGTCGGTCTTCATTAACGTCGCGATGCCGTCGGTGAGCTGGATCTCGCCGGCCAGTCCTTTTTCCACCCGCTCCAGGATCGGGAAGATCCGATGATCGAGCACATAGCGGCCGACCACTGCGAGCGTCGACGGCGCCTCCTCGGGAAGCGGCTTCTCGACGATGCCTTCGACCCGTTCCAGCCGCGGGCCGACCGGCACGCTGCGCACCACGCCGTAATGCCGGGTGTCTGCACGCGGCACGTCCTGTACCGCAAGCAG
>JBQCGO010000381.1:0-4514 GCA_051955575.1 Burkholderiaceae bacterium | reverse complement strand
AAACGAGCAGCAGTCGGTGCTGACCGCGACCGAGAACGGCTATGGCAAGCGCACGCCGATCACCGAATACACCCGTCATGGCCGCGGCACCAAGGGCATGATCGCGATCCAGACGTCGGAGCGCAACGGCAAGGTTGTCGCCGCGACGCTGGTCAACGCGAACGACGAGATCATGCTGAGCACGACGGGCGGTGTGCTGATCCGCACCCGCGTGGCCGAGATCCGGGAGATGGGACGTGCCACGCAGGGCGTGACGCTGATCGCGGTCGAGGACGGCACCCGGCTGTCGGGCCTGCAGCGTATCGTCGAGTCGGACGTCGAGGAAGAACTTGAAGGCGGCGAAGAAGCGCGCGATGGAGCGGAGGCGCCATGACCGACGTCTTCAATTTCTCCGCCGGCCCGGCGGTGCTGCCGAAGGAAGTGTTGCGGCAGGCCGCCGACGAGATGCTCGACTGGCACGGCAGCGGCATGTCGGTGATGGAAATGAGCCATCGCGGCCCGGAATTCATGTCGATCATCCAGGCCGCCGAGCGCGACTTGCGCGAACTGCTCGCGGTGCCGTCGAACTACCGGATCCTGTTCCTGCAGGGCGGTGCGATCGCGGAAAACGCGATCATCCCGATGAACCTTGCCGGCCGCGTGTCGCGCGACCCGGCGAAGATGGTTGCCGACTACATCAACACCGGCTCCTGGTCGTCGAAATCGATCGCCGAGGCGAAGAAATACTGCACGGTGAACGTGGCCGCGTCGTCCGCGGCGAGCGGGTTCGACACCGTGCCGCCGCGCAGCGAATGGAAGCTGTCGCCCGACGCCGCCTACGTTCACATCTGCACCAACGAGACCATCGGCGGGGTCGAGTACCAGCAGGCGCCCGACGTCGCCGCCGACACCCACGGCGCGCCGCTGGTGGCCGACATGTCGTCGCACATCCTGTCGCGCGTCATCGACGTCGGCCGCTACGGCGTGATCTACGCCGGCGCGCAGAAGAACATCGGTCCCGCCGGCCTGACGCTGGCGATCGTGCGAGAGGATCTTCTCGGCCACGCGCTGCCGTTCTGCCCGTCGGCGTTCGACTGGAAGATCGTCGCGGCCGCCGACTCGATGTACAACACGCCGCCGACCTACGCGATCTACATCGCCGGCCTGGTGTTCCAATGGCTCAAGCGGCAGGGCGGGGTGGCCGCGATCGAGCGCGCGAACGTCGAGAAGGCCGCGCTCCTGTACGGCTATCTGGATTCGACCGACTTCTACCGCAACCCGGTCGACCCGCGCTACCGGTCGCGGATGAACATACCGTTCTTCCTGCACGACGAATCGCTGAACGCCGACTTCCTGGCCGGAGCCAAGCAGGCTGGATTGCTCCAGCTGAAGGGGCACAAGTCTGTCGGCGGCATGCGCGCGTCGATCTACAACGCGATGCCGATCGCCGGTGTGCAGGCGCTGGTCGATTACATGAAGGCGTTCGAGAAGACCCACGGTTAGCATCCTTGGCGCCGCCCGAGCGGCGGCACGATCAGACGGCAACGCATGATGGACGAAAAACTCCGCCCCCTGCGGGAACAGATCGACGCGATCGACGCGCAATTGCTCGACCTGCTGAACCGCCGCGCGCGGATTGCGCAGCAGGTCGGCCACGTGAAGGCGGAAACCGGCGCGCCGGTGTTCCGGCCGGAGCGCGAGGCGCAGGTTTTGCGCGCGATCGCGCAGCGCAATCCCGGCCCGCTGAAGGACGCTGACCTGCAGACGCTGTTCCGGGAAATCATGTCGGCCTGCCGCGCGCTGGAAGAGCGCGTGTCGGTCGCCTATCTCGGCCCGGTCGGGACCTTCAGCGAGCAGGCGGTGTACCGCCAGTTCGGGCACGCGGTCGACGGCATGCCGTGTGCGTCGCTCGACGAGGTGTTTCGCGCGGTCGAGGCCGGCAGCGCGGAGTTCGGCGTGGTGCCGGTGGAGAATTCATCCGAAGGCGCGGTCAGCCGCACGCTCGATCTGCTGCTGCAGACCACGCTGCCGATCAGTGGCGAAGTGTCGATCCCGGTCCACCACAACTTGTTGACCCAAAGCGGCAGCCTCGACGGTGTGCAGAAGATCTGCGCCCATTCGCAGGCGCTCGCCCAGTGCCAGGGATGGCTCAACCAGCATTGCCCGCAGCTGCAGCGCGAAGCGGTGTCGTCGAATGCCGAGGCGGCGCGTATCGCCGGGGCCGACTCCGCCGTCGCCGCGATCGCCGGCGACGCCGCGATCGAGCAGTACGGCCTGCGCACGGTGGCCGCACACATCCAGGACGATCCGCACAATCGGACCCGCTTTGCGGTGATCGGCCGTCTGAAGACTGCGCCGTCCGGTGCAGACCAGACTTCGCTGGTGCTGTCGGTGCCGAACCGCGCCGGTGCCGTTCACAGTCTGCTGGCGCCGCTCGCTCGGCATGGCGTATCAATGACGCGCTTCGAGTCGCGGCCTGCGCGCATGGGCGCGTGGGAGTACTACTTCTACGTCGATCTCGAAGGCCACGCGCAGGACGCGAAGGTAGCGGACGCCCTTGCCGAATTGAAAGGGCAGGCTGCCTTCTTCAAGCTGCTCGGTTCGTACCCGCGCAGCGTGTAGCGGACCAGTACACCCAGACGCCGCGCTTCCCGGCCCGGCCCAACTCCGGAAACTTCCATGTCATCCACCCACACTTCCGCATTCGGTCCCGATTACGTGCGCGCGATCGCGCCCTATCAGGGCGGCAAGCCGATCTCCGAAGTCGCGCGCGAATTCGGGCTCGACGAAGCACGCATCGTCAAGCTCGCCTCCAACGAAAACCCGCTCGGCATGCCGGCCTCGGCGCAACGGGCGATGACGGCCGTGATGGCCGAAGGCGGCCGCTATCCTGACGGCAATGGCTTCGCGTTGAAGGAAGCGATCAGCCGGCATCACGACGTGCCGATGGACTGGATCACGCTGGGTAACGGCAGCAACGACATCCTGGAACTGGCGGCACACGCCTTCGTCGAGCCGGGCCAGTCGGTGGTCTACGCGCAGTACTCGTTCGCCGTCTACGCGCTCGCCACGCAGGCGGTCGGCGCCCGTGCGATCGTGGTTCCCGCGAAGGAATACGGCCACGACCTCGACGCGATGGCGGCCGCGATCGCGCCCGATACCCGGTTGGTGTTCATCGCCAACCCGAACAACCCGACCGGCACTTTCCTGCCCGCCGCGGCGATCCGCGCCTTCCTCGACAAGGCGCCGCGTCACGTCGTGGTCGTGCTGGACGAGGCGTACAACGAATTCCTGCCGCCCGAAGTGCAGTACGACTCGATCGCATGGACTCGTGAATACCCGAACCTGACCGTGTCGCGCTCGTTTTCCAAGGCATATGGTCTCGCCAGCCTGCGCGTCGGCTTCGGGATCGCCCAGCCGGGGCTGACCGACATCCTGAACCGCATCCGGCAACCGTTCAATGTCAACGCGTTCGCGCAGGCGGCGGCGATCGCGGCGCTGGCCGACGCCGATTTCCTCGCCGAGAGCGCGCGCGTCAACGCGCAGGGCTACGCGCAACTGACCGAGGCGTTCGACGCGATGGGGCTGCATTACCTGCCGTCGTTCGGCAATTTCGTTCTGGTGAAGGTGGGCGACGACGCCGACGCCGGCGCACGGATCAATCACGCGCTGCTGAAGCAGGGCGTGATCGTGCGCCCGGTCGGCAATTACGGCCTGCCGCAATGGCTGCGGATCTCGATCGGCTTGCCGCAAGAGAACGCCGCCTGCATCTCCGCGCTGAAAACCGTTCTGGTCTGACCCGCGCCGATCATGTCCGACACTTCGCACGCGTCCCCGGCCGATCCTTCCAGGACGTTGAGAAAAATCGCGATCTTCGGCGTCGGCCTGATCGGCGGTTCGTTCGCGCTGGCCCTGAAACGGGACGGCATCGACGCCGAGATCGTCGGCGCCGGCCGCAGCGCGGCGTCGCTCGAGCGCGCGCGCGCGCTGGGCATCATCGACCGCGTCGCCCGCGACCCGGCCGATGCGGTGACGGACGCCGGCCTCGTGCTGGTGGCCGCGCCGGTAGCTCAGACCGGTCCGATCCTGGCGTCGATCGGCCCGCACCTTTCGCCGCATACCGTCGTCACCGACGCCGGCAGCACCAAGGCCGACGTTGTCTCCGCCGCGCGCGCCGCGCTGGGCGGACGCATTGGCCGGTTCGTGCCGGGGCACCCGATCGCCGGACGCGAGTCCAACGGTCCGGACGCGGCGCTGGCCGAGCTGTACCAAAACCGCAAGGTGGTGCTGACGCCGCTGCCGGAAAACGACGCGGCCGACGTCGCGCTGGTCGAGGCGGCATGGCGGCGCTGCGGCGCGCTGGTGCAGCGGCTGACGCCCGAGGCACACGACCGGGTATTCGCGGCGGTCAGTCACCTGCCGCACTTGCTGGCCTACGCGCTGGTCGACGATCTCGCCACGCGACCGGACGCCGAGTTGCTGTTCGCCTACGCGGCCAGCGGCTTCCGCGACTTCACCCGCATCGCCGGCTCGTC
>JBQCGO010000380.1:0-3002 GCA_051955575.1 Burkholderiaceae bacterium | reverse complement strand
CCTGCTGGTCGAGCAGAAGCGGCTGATCCTGCTGCCGGGACAGCTCGCCGGGCAGCGCATCGCGTTCCACGTCGAGGCGGTCGAGGCGGCATTGCGGCGCTTGCGCGAGGCTTATCCGGCGCCGAAGCAGTTCACCGTGTCGGATGCGCGCGCGCTGCTCGGTTCGACGCGCAAGTTCACGGTGCCGCTGCTCGAGCATCTCGACGCGGCGGGACACACGCGGCGGCGCGGCGATCACCGCGGCGTCGCACGGTAGGAAACAAGGGTTGGAGCTTGTTCAGGATCGTTCCGGGACTGCCCGGGGGGTCGGGCGGGAAGGGTTTGCGTGTCCTGGCGCGCCCTGCGGGAACATGGCGGCGCGCCGGGCCTGGCCCGGCGTTCCTGCCGCACTAACGCGCATGCCGGAACGATGCTGAACAAGCTCTCATGGAGGTGAACGAGGTCTGGTGGCTTCCCTGGTCTTCAAAACCAGTGGCCCGTCTCGACGCGGGCAGTGGGTTCGATTCCCATCCGCCTCCGCCAGGTTGCGGCCGGCGCCGCGGTAACCGACGCGCCGGCCGGGACGATGCATGCGCACGGAAAGGAAGCATGATGAATTCGGGTGATGCGGAACGACCGCCCGCCGTCCGGGGGCGGACATGATGCGAAGGATGCAGCCGGCGCGGCCGGTGCTGCCGATGCTGAGGGCGCTCATGGCGCTCGTCGCGACCGCGGGAGGAAGCGCGCGCGCGGCCGACCTGCCGATGACCTACCTGCGCACGTTCGGCCCGGCCGGCGACCCGGTGACCTGGCTGGACATCGGCATGATCGTGCTGTCGCTGGTGGTCTGCGCGATCATCGCCGCGCTGGTGCTGATGTCGATCTTCCACCGGCGTCCGCCCGCCAGGCTGGATGCGCAGGGACGCGGACTGATCGGACCCGACCGGGGCGGCCTGCGCTGGATCACCATCGGCGTCGGCATTTCCACCCTCGTGCTGCTGGCATTCGCGGTATGGATCCTGACGGTGCTGTCGGCGGTCGCGGCGCCGTCGCATCCGCCGGCGCTGACCGTCGAAGTCGTCGGACGGCAGTGGTGGTGGGAAGTGCGCTACATCGGCGGCGCGCCGGCCGACACCATCGCCACCGCCAACGAGATCCACATCCCGGTCGGCCAGCCGGTGCGCTTCC
The DNA here is from genome assembly GCA_051955575.1 of Burkholderiaceae bacterium. Taxonomy (GTDB): domain Bacteria; phylum Pseudomonadota; class Gammaproteobacteria; order Burkholderiales; family Burkholderiaceae_D; genus JBQCGO01. Next base: position 1,835 of record JBQCGO010000380.1, on the reverse strand, counting down.
AGCTGATCGGCGGCGACGTGATCCATTCGTTCTGGATTCCGCAACTCGGCGGCAAGACCGACATGATCCCCGGCCAGACCAACGTCACCTGGCTGCAGGCCGACAAGCCGGGCGACTACCGCGGCCAGTGCGGCGAATACTGCGGCCTGCAGCACGCGCACATGGCGATGCACGTGATCGCCGAGGAACCGGCCAAGTTCGAGGCGTGGCGCCGGCAGCAATTGCAGGAAGCCGCCGCGCCGCCCCCGTCCGCCGCGCAGGCGGTGCACGGCGGCCAGGTGTTCATGCAGAGCTGCGCGGCCTGCCATGCGGTGCGCGGCACCGACGCCGGCGGTCGCCTCGGGCCGGATCTCACGCATCTGATGAGCCGCGGCACCATCGCCGGCGGCACGCTGGACAACACCCGCGGCAATCTCGCCGGCTGGGTCGCGAATCCGCAATCGATGAAGCCGGGCGCGAGGATGCCGGCGATGGACCTGACGCCGCAGGACTTGCGCGCGGTGGTCGCCTATCTGGAGACGCTGAAATGACCGCGCGGCAGGCCTGCCTGCTCCTGTCGCTCGCCTGCGCCGCATCGTGGACGGCGGCCGCGCATGCCGCGGACATGACGGTGCCCGGCGGCGATCCCGCGCGCGGCAAGGCGGCGATCACGCGCTACGGCTGCGCGTCGTGCCATGCGATCCCCGGCATCTCGCGCCCCTCGGCGGACGTCGGTCCGCCGCTCGCCGAGATCGGCAAGCGCGCCTATCTCGGCGGCGTGGTCGCCAATACGCCGGCGATGATGGTAAAGTGGCTGATGGACCCGCCGGCGATCGACCCGCGCACTGCGATGCCCAACGTCGGCCTGACGGAAGCCGAGGCAAAGGACATCGCCGCCTATCTCTACACCCTCAAATGACGCCGGAGCCCGCATGAAAACGTCCGCCACGAAGACCATCGTGCTGACCGTGATCGGCCTCGGCGTACTCGGTCTGGTCGGCGCCGCGATCGTCGTCTGGTTCGGTCTCTACAACGTCGCCGCCACCGAACAGCACACCACGCTGACGTACCACCTGCTGCACTACGCGATGCAGCGCTCGGTGAAGATGCGGGTGAAAGACATCCAGCCGCCGCCGCTGGACGACCAGGGCCGCATCGAGCGCGGCATGGCGCTGTACCGCGACCACTGCGTGAAATGCCATGGCGGGCCGGGCGTGCCGCCGGACCCGTTCGCCTTCGGCTTGCGGCCGGAACCGGCCAACCTGGTCGAGGCGGGGCGCGAATGGCACGCGCCCGAGGTCTACTGGGTGATCAAGCACGGCATCAAGATGGCCGGCATGCCCGGCTGGCAGTTCCGGCTGACCGAGGACCAGCTCTGGGACCTGACCGCCTTCGTCGCCACGCTGCCGCGGCTGTCGCCGGCCGAGTACGAGACGCGCAGCGCGAAGCTGCCGCCGTCGGCGCCGGTGACCGGCAGCGAGGCGGCCGACCGCAAGGCGGCGATGACGCGCATCGCCGACACTCGCGTGCTCGGCGATCCGGACGCCGGCCTGCACGCGATCTACCAGTACATGTGCGTGACCTGCCACGCGATCCCGGGCGCGGTCGGCGCAGTCAACACGGTCGGCCCGCCGCTGGCCGGCATCGCCAATCGCAAGTACATCGCCGGGGTGCTGCGCAACACGCCGGAAAACATGGTGCGCTGGCTGCGTCATCCGAAGGAAATCGATCCGCTGTCCGGCATGCCGGATCTGAACGTGAGCGAAGGGGACGCGCGGGATATCGCGGCGTATCTCTATACGCTGGAAAAAACCAAGTGAAGCAACGGGAACCGTTCAGAACGTGATGCGGTCCGC
>JBQCGO010000379.1:0-4139 GCA_051955575.1 Burkholderiaceae bacterium | reverse complement strand
TCAGGTCGATCGCCGGTTCGCGCATCCGTTCCAGCACCGCGCGCACTACGCTGCCTTCCTCCTGCGTGCCGTTCACCGCGACCGCCGCGCCGCGCTGCGCGAGCGCGTCCGCGACCGCGGCGAAGCGTTCGGCCGGCCAGCGGCGGCGCGCGTCGGTGGCGCCGGGCTGGATCACGACCAGTGGCCTGCCGGAAGTCTCCGGCACTTCTCGCTTCGCTTCGGTGCGGTCGCGTTCGGTGACGTAGAGTTCCTGCCCCAAGGGCAGCCGGTCGGCGCCGGCCAGCGCCGCCACCTCGAGCAGTTGCAGCCGGCGGTTCTGCAGCTCGCTGTAGCGCACCGAGCGGTCCAGCGGCGGCGCGTCGTGCGCGCGCAATCCGATCGTCGTGCGCGCGCCGAACTGCCGCACCAGCGGATTCGAATGGCCGCCGCCGCCGTAGACCTGCAGCGCGAGATCGAAGCGCGCGTCGCGCATTGCGTCGAGGAAGCGGCGCGCGGCGTCGGAAGGCGGCGCATCGGGCGGCGCGCCGACGCCGGGGCAGGGCGGCACCACCACCACCTCGTCGACCGGACCGGGCCGGCCGGCGAGGAAGTCCGCGTGCCACGGCTTGCCGAGGTAGGTGATGCGCGCTTCTGGATAAGCGGCCTTCAGCGCGTGCAGGCAGGGCAGCGCGAAGACGAAGTCGCCGACCGCGTTCGGGCGCAGCACCGCGATGTGCCGCACGTCGGGCAGCAGGGCGCTCGCGCCGGTCATGACGGCTGTCCCGCTACGGATTCAGGCGTGGACTCGGGTGCGGCCCGGACTTGCGGTGTGCCGCGCCGCACCGGCAGGACCTTCGGCGCATCGACCTCGCGCGCCGGCACCGTGGTCGGCAACTCCATGTGATACGCGCCCGACGGCAGGAGGCCGCAGCCGCCCGCTCGCTCCATCACGCGCAGTTGCGCGAGCACGTCCTCGCCGCAGTGCTGGGCCGGCAGTTCCGGCCAGAAGTCGAAGCCGCCCGCGTCGCGCAGCGCCTGCGTGTCGAACAGCACGCAGCCGCCGATCCACGCGACACGGTACAGCCGCGACGCATCGGGCATCGCGCCGAGCTTCGCCTGCACGTGCAGCAGGTTGGCCGCGCTGTGCAGATGGTGGCGCGCCCATTCCGGACCGCCGGGCAGCACGGTCTCGGGTTCGACGCGTGACGTCCAGAATTCGATCGCCTGCTGGTGCGGGCGCACGTCGCCGATGAAGGAGAGGCCGTGCAGCGCGCTGCCGACGAAGCCGCAGCGCTGTTCGACGATCGCGTCGTGCATCCGCCGCAGCAGGTCCGGTTCCCGCAGCACGTCGTCGTCGAGGAACAGGCAGTAACGCGCCCGCGCGCGCGACAGCAGGAACGCGCGCTGCTCGGCCAGTCCGCGCCGCGGCAGGTGGCGATGGGTTTCGACCTCGCGGCCGCGATGCCGCAGGAAGCGGATCACCGCCGCGACCTCGGGACTGCCGAACGCGCTCGTCGCCTCGGACTGGTCCGACACGATCACGCGGAAGCCGGGAAAGTCCTGCGCCGACAGGCCGGTCAGCGTCACCGCCAGCGCGCAGGCGCGGTTGCAGGTCGGAATGAGGACATCGATGTCGCCGATGTCGCCGGCAACCGGCGTGGCAGCCGCCGTCATCGCGCCTGCCTTCCCGCGCCGGCAGTGCGCGGCTTGCCGTACAGCCAGGGATTGAGCGTGGGGTCGTTGTACATCTTGAACTGCCGGTAGACCTTGAAATAGCTGCGGCCTTCGGCGGCTTCGACAAGCAGGCGGTCGAGGCAGAAGGCGAGGTCCTTGCGCTGTTCGCGCAGCCGCGCGAGCTTGCCGCGGCAGGTCTCGACGTGCGCGGCGTCGGCGTCGGTGCGCAGCGTCTGCTCGTGCATGTGGAAGATCTTCAGCGACAGGATCGAGAGCCGGTCGATCATCGCGCCGGCGGTCTCGCTGTGCAGCCGCGCGTCGGGCGCGAGCGGGCAGCCGTCGAGCGCCGACAGCACCACCACGTCGATCCGCTCGACCGCGTCGTTGCGCTGCTGGTTGTAGCGGTCGATCAGCCGCTTGCTGGTGACGATTGCCGAGGCGTCGACGTCGGTGCGCCGCGCCTTGTCTTCCTCGTTCCACAGCAGCGTGTTGTAGCGGTGGTTGGCCGCGATCGATTGCCAGGCGTCTTCGTCCGGTCCGTGGCCGGCATCGACGGGAGGCCAGGCTGAGTCTTGCAGCATGCGGTCGTGGAAGGCAGTGATCGAGAACGCGTCGAGGTCGTTGAGCATGGGTATCGATGGGGGAGAAGTTCGGGAGGCGCCGCGCGAATGCCGGCGTCTTTCGCCAAGCACGATCCATGCGAGCGCCGGCCGTGACTGCGCGGAAACTGGTATTGGATTTGCTGGCGAAGAAAGCAGGGCGCGGCACCGTCGCGCGCCGGAAGAGACTTTGCCGCGCACGGTGCGGCGGAGCGCCTCCGTTCATCCTTTTCCAGGAGCACACCATGGCCCACGTCAATCCGATTCAAATCCAGAAATTTCTCAAGGGCGTCGACTATCCGGCGTCGAAGGACGCGCTGCTGAAGAACGCCAGAAAGATGGGCGCCGACGACAACGTCTGCGCGTCGATCGAGCAATTGCCCGACGAAAAATACGAAGCGCCGATCGACGTCAGCGAGGCCCTGAGCAAGCATCACTGAATGCCAGAACGCAACGTGCCCAGGTAATTCCTGCACGCGTTTGTAGAAATGCGTTTTCAGAAATCGGATCACGGCCGCTTTCAGCGCGGACCGGACCATCGTCCCGCCGGATCGTCCGCTTCCGGCGACGCCGTCAAGTTTCTCGACGAGGCGCCGCCGAATTCGCTCGACGACAGGGAATGACAAGGAGCTTGAGGCGTTCGCGCAGAAAGGCATGGAGATGCGGCAGCAGCGCCTCGACATGGCGCAGAGTATCCGGCAAAAGCTGCAAGGCTGAGACATTGCACCGCCCGGTCGCGACCGTTTCGAGACGGCCGCAGCTATTGCATGCCCGTGGCCGACGGTCGCCGCCATTTCGGCATGATTGACTACAAGGAGAAGTGCCATGAGCGACACCCCGGTCGTGCTCGGCGTGAACCGCACGCAGGACGCCAGCATCTGCCTGATGCAGGGCGCGCGGTTGCTGTGCGCGGTGCAGAAGGAACGCTTCACCCGCGAGAAGCACCACTGGGGGCGGCTCGGCGATTTTCCGGAGGTCTACCTGCGACGCGTGCCGGCGCTCGGCGGTCCGGATGCGCAACCGATCTCGGTGCTGGTCGAGTGCTGGTCGTCGGACGAGGAAGCCGGCAACTTCGCCGCCTACGAGCACGAGCTGGACGACATGCTGCGCACGTCGCCTGATTGCCGACGCGTGCGTATCTCGCACCACCTGTCGCACGTCTACAGCGTGTTCCATCCGTCGCCGTTCGACGACGCGGCGGTGATGATCGTCGACGGCCAGGGCAGCCCGGTGTCGGACTTCACCGAGCACTGGGAAGGCGCATCGCGGGTGTCCAGCGACTGGCGCGAAGTGTCGTCGTTCTACCATGCCGACCGCACGCGCGTGACCTGCCTCGACAAGCAGCTGTGGGACCGCGACGACGACCGGCTGGTCGGACTCGGCATGTTCTATTACCTGCTGACGCAGGCGATCTTTCCCGGCGAGGGCAACGAGGGCAAGGTGATGGGGCTGGCGCCGCACGGCGACCCGGATGCGTTCGGCCTGCCGCCGCTGGAAGTCGACGGCATGCAGGTGCGCATCCCGGCGCGCTGGCACGAGATCCTGCATCAGCGCGGGCGCTTCCGCTACGTGCCGGGCGAGGCCGGCGGAGAACGCTTCACCGACATCGCCAACCTGTCCGCGGCCGGCCAGCGCGCGTTCGAGGAAGCGCTGCTGACGCTGGCGCGCCGGCTGCACGAGATGACCGGCGCCGATAATCTCTGCTTCGCCGGCGGCACGGGACTCAACTGCTCGGCCAACGACCGGCTGCTGCGCGAGACGCCGTTCAAGCGGGTCTTCATTCCGCCGGCGCCGAGCGACGCCGGCACCTCGCTCGGCTGCGCGGTGTACGGACAGGTCGAGGTGCTGAAGCAGGGTTGTGACTGGCGCTGGACCACCGACTACCTC
>JBQCGO010000378.1:0-18584 GCA_051955575.1 Burkholderiaceae bacterium | reverse complement strand
TCGAAGCAGCCGGGTTCCAGCACCTCGACCAGCGGGCACGGCTTCGGATTGCGCTGGCAGAAAAGCAGGAAGTCGAACGCCTGCTCGCGCGGCACGATCATCATGTTGGCCTGTACGCGGCCGTCGGCGAAACCCGAGGTCTGGCCGGTGAATTCGCCGCTGCGGCACAGCGCGCGCAGCGCCTGCGCGGAAAGCGGCGTGTTGTCGTGCGTCGTCATGTCAGAGTCCCAGATAAGCTTTCTTGATGTCTTCGTCGTTCAGCAATTCCTGTCCCGCGCCTTCCATCACGATGCGGCCGGTCTGGATCACGTAGCCGTAGTCCGCGATCGCCAGCGCCTTGTGCAGGCTCTGCTCGACCAGCAGCACCGACACGCCCTGTTCGTTGACCAGCCTGATGGTGTCGAGCACCTTGGTCACGAACTTGGGCGCGATGCCCCAGGACGGCTCGTCCAGCAGCAGCATCTTCGGCCTGGACATCATGCCGCGTCCGATCGCCAGCATCTGCTGCACGCCGCCGCTCATCGTGCCGGCCAACTGGCTGCGGCGCTCCTTCAGGATCGGAAAAAGCGAATAGACATGGTCGATCGATGCGGCGATTTCCTGCGCGTCGCTGCGGGTATATGCGCCGAGCTCGAGATTGCGCTGCACGGTCAGCCGCGCGAACAGCCGGCGGCCTTCCGGCACCAGCGACAGGCCCATCGGCACCCGCTTGTGCGCCGGCACATCCTGGATCTCGGTATCGTTGAACCGGATCTGCCCGTCGTCCGCCGCGTTCAGGCCGGCGATCGCGCGCAGCGTGGTCGACTTGCCGTTGCCGTTGCCGCCGACCAGCGCCACCAGCTTGCCGCGGCCGACGTCGAGATTGACGTCGGACACCGCGAGCACGCCGTCGTAGCTCACGCGCAAATTGCGAACCTGCAGCATCATTCCTCTCCCAGATAGGCGGCGATCACTTTCGGATCGCTCGACACTTCCTGCGGCGTGCCGTCGGCGATCTTCCTGCCGTAGTCGAGCACCACGATCGCATCGGCGATCGGCATGATCCCTTCCAGCACATGCTCAACGATCAGGCAGGCAATGCCGCGCTCGCGGATCTTCAGCACCACGTCCACGGTTTCCTTGACTTCGGTCGGGTTGAGGCCCGCCATCACCTCGTCCATCAGCAGCAACTTCGGCCGCACCGCCAGCGCGCGCGCCACCGCGAGGCGGCGCTGTTCGCTGATGGTCATGCTGCCGGCCGGCTTGTCGTGAAAGCGACCGAGATTGACGAAATGCAGCAGGTCGAGCGCATTGCGCCGCGCGGCGCCCACGCTGCGGTCGGCCAGGAAAGCGCCGACCATCACGTTCTCCAGCGCCGTCATGCTGGTGAAGGTGCGTGCGACCTGGAAGGTGCGGGCCACGCCGGCCCGCGCGCATTGCTCCGGCGTCAGCCCGGAGATGCGCTTGTCGTTGAGCCAGATATCGCCCGAGGTCGGCGGGAAATAGCCGGCGATGGCATTGAACATCGTGGTCTTGCCGGCGCCGTTCGGGCCGATCAGCCCGACGATGCGGCCGGCGCCGACCTCGAAGGAGACATCCTGGTTGGCGGTGATCCCGCCGAATTTCTTGGTCACGTTTTCGACGCGCAGCAGACTCATCGTCATTCCCCCTTCGCTTCCTGCGATTTCAGGGCCTTGCGCCGCGCGGCAAGACTGGTGAACCAGCCGACCACGCCGGTCGGGTAGTAGACCGCGATGACGATGATCAGCGCCGCATAGATGATCAGGTCGGTGCCGCGGCCGGTACCGCCGAACAGGATGCGCGTGCCTTCATCGATGCCGGTCAGGATGCCGGCGCCGACGATCGGGCCGAACAGCGTGCCGATGCCGCCCAGGATGGACACCAGCGCCATCTTGATCGACAGTGCGGTGCTGAGCACCGAAGGCGGGTCGATGTAGAGCTCCTTCTGCGCGTAGAAACTGCCGCCGAGCGCGGTGAAAAAGGTGCTGACCGCGAACGCGATCTGCTTGTACCGGCCGAGGCTGACGCCCAGGCTTCTTGCCGCGTCCGGCTCGTCCTTGATCGCGCGGAAGTAGTAGCCGAGATAGCTTTTCTCGATCAGGTAATTGGCCAGCAGCGTGGCCAGCAGCAGCCCCAGCGCAATGTAGTAGTACGGCAGCTTCGACGCGAACACGAACGCGGCCCAGCCCTGCCTGTCCATCGGCAGTGTCAGCCCGACCGCCGCGCCGGCGAAGTCCCAGTTCGTGAAGATGATCTGGACGATCTCGCCGACCGCGATCGTGGCCATCACGAAGTAGTGGCCTTTCAGCCGGAAGCAGGGCCAGCCGACCACCAGGCTGACGGCCGCCGCCAGCACGCCGCCGGCCAGCATGCCGAGCCAGGGATTGACGCCCCACTGGGTCAGCAGCAGCGTCGACGTGTAGGCGCCGATGCCGTAGAACGCCGCATGTCCGAGCGATATCTGTCCGGCATAGCCGCCGACGATGTTCCACGCGACGCCGAGCTGGGCCGCCATCAGGATCAGGATCGCGATGTTCTGGTGCGACGGATTGTCGATGACCAGCGGCAGCAGCAGCGCGATGAGGAGCACGCACGCCGCCGCGACATGCCCCGCCCTGACCATGCCGCCCGGCGGCGCCTGGTCGAGCGTTTGGGAAGCTGTGAGGTTCTTGCTCATGGCAAACCTTTCGTATGCGCGATGACTTGCTCAGGCCTTGCCCAGCAAACCTTTGGGTCGGAACATCAGCACGGCCAGGAACAGCACCAGCACGATCGCCATCTTGTACTGCGGACCGAGCAGGAAGCCGCCCATCACTTCGATCACGCCGACCAGCACGCCGGCGATCAGCGCGCCGACGATGCTGCCGAAGCCGCCGAGAACGACGACCACGAATGCGGTCAGGATGAAGTTGGCGCCCACTTCCGGAAAGATCGGGAAAAAGGTCGACAGCAAGCCGCCGGCGACGCCGGCGCAGGCGGCGCCGAGGCCCCAGGCGAGCGCGAACATCTTTTGCGAATCGATGCCCATCAGCCGCGCCGCATCCTTGTCGGCGGCGGTGGCTTCCAGTGCCGCGCCGACCTTGGTTTTGGTGATGAACAGATAGATGCCGGCGGTGACCAGGATCGCCCCGACGCCGGCGACCACCTGCGGCAGGCCGATCTGGATGCCGGCAATCGCCACGTTGCCGTTGACGACCGAGTGATCGATGGTTCTGAAGTCCGGCTTCCACAGGAACTGCGCGATGCCGCGAAACAGCAGCATCAGGCCGAAGGTGGTGAACAGTTGCGACACCATCGGCGCATTGATGATCTTCCTGATGACCAGCTTGTAGACCATCACGCCCAGTCCGAACAGGAACAGCGCGGTGAGCGGCAGCGTGAACATCGGGTCGAGCGCGTACAGCGAAAACAGCCAGAAACTGGAGTACATGCCGAACATCAGGAATTCGCCGTGCGCGAAATTGACGATGTCCATCACCCCGAAGATGATGGTCAGCCCGATCGCCACGAGCGCGTAGATCAAACCGATCAGCAGTCCCGACGCCAGGGTCTGCAACAGGATTTCCAAAGACATTCCCATCTCCTCTTGCTGCTTTTTTCTACATCGCTGCCGCTTGCCGTGCGGCAGTTGCCAGGCAGGTCCGGACGTTGCCGGGCTGCCTGAAAGAAGGTCTCTTCCGCCGTCCTTTGCGCCCTCCTCTTCCGCGGAAGAGGAGGACGGCTGGATGGAATGCCGGGGTTACTTCCGTTCACCCCACTTCGGCATCGGCCAGACGATGTCGCGGGTCGCCGCCTCGAACGGCCAGACCGTGTTGAACTTGCCGTCGATGATCTGGACCAGGATGCCGGAACCGTTGACGTTCTGGCCGTGCTCGTCGAACTTGATGCCTTTCCACGGCATGATCAACTGGCTTCCCGGGATGTTGGTCGCCACCAGTGCCTTGCGGATCGCTTCGGGATCGGTGGAGCCGGCACGGTTGATGGCGTCGGCCAGCGTCATCAGGCCGGTGAAGCTGCGTGACGAGTTGCCGTTGAAGTCGGCGCCATAGCGCTGTTTGTAAAGATCGTTGACCTGCTTGATCAGCGGGTTGTTCTTTGCGAGGTCGGGCGACCACACTTCGCGCGTGATGATGTAGTCCGCATCCTTGCCCAGCGTGCGCCGGAACTCGGTGTCGCTGAAGCCGGCATCGTTGGCCAGGATCATGTCGGGCGAGAAGCCGAGCTCCTTGTAAGTCTTCATCGCCAGGATGGCGTCGCCAAGATAGGAAGACTGCATCACCACCTGCGGATTCGCGGCCTTGAGCAACTGCACCTCGGAGGTGAGCTGCGTGCTCTTGGCGGGATAAGTGATGGTTTTCACCAGGTCGTAGCCGTTCTCCTTGGCCAGCTTGGTCTCCAGCTTGGTGGTCTCGTTGCCCCACAAGGTATTTTCATTGAAGGTGCCGATCTGCTTGACCTTGACGCCCTTCTTCGCTTCGAGATCCTTGAGGAATTCGAAGAAGTTGTGAACGAACAGGTCGTCGTGCGGCGTCGTGCGGAAGAACCACTTGAAATTGCGCTGGGTCAGCGTGGCCGACGACGATTCGGGGTTCAGGAACGGCACCTTGTAGCGCTCGGCGACCTGGCTGGCGGTCGCGGTGACGTTGCTGAAGTAGCAGCCGATCAGCGCCACCACATGCTCCTGCGTGATCAGGCGCTCGGCTTCGCTGGCGCCGACCTGCGGATTGCCCTGGTGGTCGGCGAACACCAGCTTGATCTTCGCGCCATGCAGATTCGGCAGGCCGCCGCCCGCCGAGAACGGCAAATTCGGAATGCCCTTGGCGCCGTTGTTGATGATGTCGGCCGCGAGCTCCAGCGCGTTTTTCAATTCCGCGCCGGTCGATGCCGCCGCGCCGGTCAGCGGATAGATCGCGCCGATCTTGATTTCCTGCTGTGCGTGGGCGGTCACGCTGAACGTCAGCGCAAGACCGAGCTGCACGATTCGTTTGAATAGCTTGATGAACATGACGAAGGTCTCCTTTTTTGTTTACGACTGCGAGTGATCTCTTTCCCGTGAAGGACAGAGTGTGCCGACCAGGCAGCGGCTGTCGGGCCGTCTTCCCTTATTTCATCTTCCCTTACTTTCGATTCGAAATAGCGGATTTTCCTTTGCCGGGCGCGACATGATGACTTCGCCCGTTTCCGCACCGCCGTTGCGCACCGCGTCGAATATTTCCGCCGGCTCGATCAAGCTGCCCCGCATTCAGGGTCAGCCTGACTTGACCGCCGGTGGTCGCGCCCACGTCGTCCGCGTACTGTAGGAGGTGCTGCAGGTTGCGCGTCCGGAAGTTTTCAGGCGGATAGCCGGCCGCCGCCCCGGCATCGCTTGGCGCCGCTTGCGCGACCAGCGTCAGCAGCGCTGCGCAGACGGCGAGCAGCGCCTTCTCAACGTTCGCCAGGCTTGCCTTCATGTCTTCCTCTTGCAATTTTTTCTTGAATGCTAGACTTTACATCGATAAGATGTCAATAAATTGTTTATGTTTTTGTAGACGTTAAAAAAACAATATACGCAATACTTCATCAATTCAAGATGAATCCGCGCTGCTCCGCGTGATGCAGCGCCATGTGGGAAGCGCAGGCTTTACGACCGGGCGGCGCGTGCGGCCGGGTCTCTTTTAGAAAGGTGAAGGCGTCATGGAACAACCATCACGACATAGCGACAAACGCTGGCAATTCTGGATCGATCGCGGCGGCACGTTCACCGACATCGTCGCCCGCGATCCTTCCGGGCGGCTGTCGACCCGCAAGCTGTTGTCGGAAAATCCCGAGCAGTACCGCGACGCCGCGGTTGCCGGCATCCGCGCCTTTCTCGGTCTCGACGCCGGCGAGCCGATTCCGGCCGACCAGGTCGAAGCGGTCAAGATGGGCACCACGGTGGCGACGAACGCGCTGCTCGAACGCCAAGGCGAGCCGACCGCGCTGGTGATCACCAAGGGTTTTCGCGACGCGCTGCGCATCGCCTACCAGAACCGGCCGAAACTGTTCGACCGGCACATCGTGCTGCCGGAGTCGCTCTACCGGAGGGTCGTGGAGATCGACGAGCGGATCGGGGCGCGCGGCGAGGTGATCAGGCCGCTCGACGAAGACGCCGCGCGCGCCCAGCTGGCCGCGCTTTACGCCGAGGGATTGCGCTCCGTCGCGATCGTGCTGATGCATGGCTATCGCTTCACCGCGCACGAGAACGTCCTGAAACGACTCGCCGGGGACATCGGCTTTACGCAGATTTCGGTCTCGCACGAAGTCAGCCCGCTGATGAAGCTGGTCTCGCGCGGCGACACCACCGTCGTCGACGCCTACCTGTCGCCGATCCTGCGCCGCTACGTCGACCAGGTCGCCGGGCAGATGCAGGGCGTCAGACTCCTGTTCATGCAGAGCAACGGCGGCCTGACCGACGCGCACCGCTTTCAGGGAAAGGATTCGATCCTGTCCGGCCCGGCCGGCGGCATCGTCGGCATGGCGCGCACCGCGCAATCGGCGGGCTTCGACAAGATCATCGGCTTCGACATGGGCGGCACGTCGACCGATGTCTCGCACTACGCGGGAGAGTTCGAGCGCGAGTTCGACACCCAGGTCGCCGGCGTGCGCATCCGCGCGCCGATGATGAGCATCCACACGGTCGCAGCCGGCGGCGGGTCGATCCTGCATTTCGACGGCACGCGCTATCGCGTCGGTCCGGACAGCGCCGGCGCCAATCCCGGACCGGCGAGCTACCGGCGCGGCGGCCCGCTCACCGTCACCGACTGCAACGTCATGCTGGGCAAGATCCAGCCGGACTACTTTCCCGCGGTGTTCGGCCCGAAGGCGGATCAGTCACTGGACCGCGACGCGGCGGCGGCGAAATTCGCGTTGCTGGCCGACGAAATCTTCATTGCCACCGGCAACCGTCGCACGCCGGAAGAAGTCGCGGAAGGCTACATCGACATCGCGGTCGGCAACATGGCCAACGCGATCAAGTTCATCTCGGTGCAGCGCGGCCACGACGTGACCGACTACACGCTGGTGACCTTCGGCGGCGCCGGCGGCCAGCACGCCTGCCTGGTCGCCGACGCGCTCGGCATGACGCGGGTGTTCGCGCATCCATTGGCCGGCGTGCTGTCGGCCTACGGCATGGGACTGGCGGACCAGACCGCGATGCGCGAGCAGGCAGTGGAGCGGCCGCTGGCCGCGCCGCTGATGGCAACGCTGGAAGCGAAGCTGCACGCGCTCGGTGACGACGCGCGCGCAAGTCTTGAGGCGCAAGGCGTCGACGCATGCCGGATTCACGTGATCGAACGCGTGCACCTGCGCTACGACGGCACCGATTCGGTGATCGTCGTGCCGTTCGGGCCGATCGACGACATGATCGCGCAGTTCGAGCAGTCCTACCGCAAGCGCTATTCCTTCCTGATGCCCGACAAGGAAATGATGGTCGAGGCGCTCTCGGTGGAAGCGGTCGGTCGTTCGGATGCCGCGGCCGCGGCGCAAGCCGACCAGCCGCCGCGCGACGGCGCCCTTTCGCCGGTGCAGACCGTGCGGCTGTTTTCGGGCGGGCGCTGGCACGACGCGCCGCTGTTCCGGCGCGCCGACACGCGTTGCGGCGACGTCATCCGCGGCCCGGCGATCATCGCCGAAGCGAATGCGACCAACGTGGTCGAGCCGGGCTGGGCCGCGGAAATCACCGCGCTCGACCACGTCGTGATGACCCGCGTCGAACCGCGTCCGCCGCGTCGCGCGATCGGCACCAGCGCCGACCCGGTGATGCTGGAAGTCTTCAACAACCTGTTCATGAGCATCGCCGAGCAGATGGGCCTGCGGCTGCAGAACACCGCCTTCTCGGTAAACATCAAGGAGCGGCTCGACTTTTCCTGCGCGCTGTTCGACGCGCAAGGCAACCTGATCGCCAACGCGCCGCACATCCCGGTCCATCTCGGCTCGATGGGCGAAAGCATCAAGACCGTGATCCGCGAAAACGCCGGCGCCATGCGGCCGGGCGACGTCTTCATGCTGAACGATCCTTACCACGGCGGCACGCACCTGCCGGACATCACCGTGATCACGCCGGTGTTCGACCGCGCCGGCCGCGACATCCTGTTCTACGTCGGCTCGCGCGGCCACCACGCCGACATCGGCGGCATGACCCCCGGCTCGATGCCGGCCGGCAGCCGGACCATCGAACAGGAAGGCGTGCTGATCGACAACGTCAGGCTGGTGGCCGGCGGACGCTTCCTGGAAAAGGAAACGGTCGCCCTGCTCTCCTCCGGCCCCTGGCCGGTGCGCAACGTCGGCCAGAACCTGGCCGACCTGCGCGCGCAGATCGCCGCCAACCAGAAGGGGGTCGAGGAACTGCTGAAGATGGTCGACCATTTCGGCCTCGACACCGTGCGCGCCTACATGGGCCACGTGCAGGACAACGCCGAGGAGGCGGTGCGCCGCGTGATCACCGCGCTGAAGGACGGCAGCTATACCTACCGGCTCGACAACGGGGCGGTGATCCGGGTCGCCATCCGCGTCGACCGCGCCGCGCGCAGCGCCGACATCGATTTCACCGGCACTTCGCCGCAGCTGGACAACAACTTCAACGCGCCCAGCGCGATCTGCATGGCCGCGGTGCTGTACGTGTTCCGCACGCTGGTCGACGACGACATCCCGCTCAACGCCGGTTGCCTGAAGCCGCTGAACGTGATCATTCCGGAAGGCTCGATGCTCAATCCGCGTCCGCCGGCAGCCGTCGTGTCCGGCAACGTCGAAACCTCGAGCTGCATCACCAACGCGCTGTACGGCGCGCTCGGCGCGATGGCGTCGGCGCCCGGCACGATGAACAACTTCACCTTCGGCAACGCGGCGCACCAGTACTACGAGACGATCGCCGGCGGCTCCGGCGCCGGCGACGGCTTCGACGGCACCGCCGCGGTGCAGACGCACATGACCAATTCGCGCATGACGGATCCGGAAGTGCTCGAATGGCGCTACCCGGTGCGGGTGGACAGCCATGCGATCCGCAACGGCTCGGGCGGGAGCGGCCGCCGGCGCGGCGGCGACGGCGCGATCCGCAGGATTCGCTTTCTCGAAGCGATGACCGCGTCGATCCTGTCGAACAACCGGATCGTGCCGCCGTTCGGCATGGCCGGCGGCGAACCGGGCGCGTGCGGCCGCAACGGCGTGATCCGCGCCGACGGCACGCAGGAGGAACTCGGTTTCGTCGCCAGCGTCCCGGTGGCGCCAGGCGACGTGTTCGTAATCGAGACGCCGGGCGGCGGCGGCTACGGCTCGCCGGCGGAGGCGGCTGACGCGCCGGACCGGCGCGCCAGCCGTTAGCGGCACCGGCGCGGTCTTCCCGCGGCCCTTGCGGGCATGGAAAGACCGCGCCATCCGCCGCATCCGTTGTCGCGAAGTGCGGGAGTCGAGTGGTAGAGTACACAGCGAACCCTTCCGCTTTCTCTCTCACCTTTTCCGCCTTTCTCTCGCGCAACGGAGGATTTCGCCATGGACAATCTCACCGACCTGGCCGAACGCATCGGCCAGGCCCTGCAAGCGAAACGCCGCCTGCTCGCCATCGCCGAATCCTGCACCGGCGGCGGCGTGTCGCAGGCGGTCACCGAGATTCCCGGCTCGTCGGGCTGGTTCGACTGCGGCTTCGTGACCTACTCGAACGACGCCAAGACCGAACTGCTCGGCATCCCGGCGGCGCTGATCGCGCAGCACGGCGCGGTCAGCGAGGAAATCGCCGCCGAAATGGCGCGCGGCGCCTGCGGCGCGAGCAACGCCGACGTCGCAGTGTCGACCACCGGCATCGCCGGGCCAAGCGGCGCGGTGCCGGGCAAGCCGGTCGGCACCGTCTGTTTCGGCTGGGCGGTGGACGGCCACGTCGAGACCGAGCGCCGCATCTTTTCCGGCGACCGCCGCGCGGTGCGTGAGCAGGCGGTCGCGCATGCGCTGCAAGGTCTGCTGCGCCGGCTGGAGCACGCCTGATGGACGGCCGTTTCGAGACCGCGAGACTGCCGGGCGACGGCGTCACGATCCACTTGCGCCACGGCGGCAAGGGACCGCCGCTGCTGCTGTTGCACGGTTACCCGCAGACCCACATCATCTGGCGCAAGGTCGCGCCGGCGCTGGCCGAGCGCTTCACGCTGGTGATGCCGGATTTGCGCGGCTACGGCGACTCCGACAAGCCGGACGGCGGCGACCGTCACGAGAACTATTCGAAGCGCGTCATGGCGCGCGACATGGTGGCGGTGATGCGCGCGCTCGGCCACGAGCGCTTCGCAGTCTGCGGCCACGACCGCGGCGGCCGCGTCGCGCACCGTCTCGCGCTCGACCATCCGCAGGCGGTGACGAAGCTGATGACGCTCGACATCTCGCCGACGCTGTCGATGTACGACCAGACCGACCAGGCATTCGCGACCGCCTACTACCACTGGTTCTTCCTGATCCAGCCGGCGCCGCTGCCGGAGACGCTGATCGGCGCGGATCCCGTTTTCTATTTGCACAAGAAGCTCGGCGGCTGGGGCTCCGGCAGCAGCGGCTTCATGGAGCAGGCGGCGATGGCCGAGTACGAGCGCTGTTTCAACGATCTGCAGGCGATCCACGCGACCTGCGAGGACTACCGCGCGGCGGCATCGATCGACCTCGAGCACGACCGCGCCGACGCCGAGGCGCGCATCGCCTGCCCGGTGCGCGTGCTCTGGGGCGAGCGCGGCGTCGTCGGCCGGCTGTTCGATCCGATCCGCGACTGGCAGCCGAAATGCGCGCTGCCGGTCACCGGCCGCGCGACACCCGGCGGCCACTACATCGCCGAGGAAACGCCGGACCTGCTGCTGGAAGAGATGTTCGCGTTCTTCGGGGAACCGGCTTAACGCACTGCATTGATCGCGTCGCGGGTCTCGGCCGCGACGCGGCGCGCGGCGTCGGCGAACGATTCGCCGGGTGCCGGCTTGGCGTACAGGATCGCGCGCGAGGAATTGATCATCATCCCGGCGCCGTCGGCGGCGCGACCCGCCTTCACGGTCGCCTCGACGTCGCCGCCCTGCGCGCCGATACCCGGCACCAGCAGCGGCATGTCGCCGACGATGCCGCGCACCGCCGCCAGTTCTGCCGGGAAGGTCGCGCCGACCACCAGCCCGCACTGGCCGTTCGCGTTCCACTTCTCGGCGACCAGCCGCGCGACATGTTGGTAGACCGGCACGCCGCCGGCTTCGAGGAATTGCAGGTCCGAGCCGCCCGGGTTCGAGGTGCGGCATAGCACGATCGCGCCGCGGTCCTTCCATTCCAGGTAAGGCGCGATCGAGTCGAAGCCCATGTACGGATTGACCGTGACCGCGTGCGCGCCGTAGCGCTCGAACGCTTCGCGGGCGTACTGCTCGGCGGTCGCGCCAATGTCGCCGCGCTTGGCGTCGAGCACGATCGGCAGTTGCGGATGACGTTCGCGCAGGTAGGCGCAGACGTCTTCGAGCTGGTCCTCGGCGCGCAGCGCGGCAAAGTAGGCGATCTGCGGCTTGAACGCGCAGGCGAGGTCGGCGGTGGCGTCGATGATCGCCTTGCAGAACGCGGACACCGCGTCCGGACGGCCGCGCAGCTCGGCGGGGAAGCGGGAGACGTCGGGATCGAGCCCGACGCACAGCAGGGAACGGTGAGCGGCCCAGGCGGCGCGCAACTGGTCGACGAAGGTCACGGCGAATGTCCGAAACGGGGGAAGCGCGCATTGTAGCTTGCGCCCGCTCACGCGCCGCCGGGTTGAGGGGGCGGCGATAGTTTGCTATCTTGCCAAATCGTTATCGTCTTTAAGGACACTCATGACACTCATGAATCCCTGGTGCAAGCGTCTCGCGATCCTGTGGCTGGCCTCCCTGCTGTCCGCCTGCGGCTACAACGAATTCCAGGCGCAGGACGAAGCGGTCAAGGCCGCATGGAGCGAGGTGGTCAACCAGTATCAGCGGCGCGCCGACCTGGTGCCGAACCTGGTCAACACCGTCAAGGGCTACGCCAGCCACGAGAAGGACACGCTGGAAGCGGTCACGCGCGCCCGCGCCGCGGCGACCAGCTTCCAGATCACGCCGGAGGTGCTCAACAACCCGCAGGCGTTCCAGAAATTCCAGCAGGTGCAGGGCGAACTCAGTTCGGCGCTGTCGCGGCTGATGGCGGTGTCGGAAAACTATCCACAGCTGAAGGCCGATGGCCTGTTCCGCGACCTGCAGTCGCAGCTCGAAGGCACCGAGAACCGGATCACCGTCGCGCGCCAGCGCTACATCGCGGCGGTCCAGAAATACAACACGCTGGCGCGCAGCTTCCCGACCAACCTGACCGCGAAGATGTTCGGCTACCCGCCGAAACCCTCGTTCACCGTCGAGAACGAACGCGCGATCTCGACCGCGCCGAAGGTCGATTTCGGCAAGTGATTTCCTGATGCGCCTCTCTCTCTCGAACCGCGCGCTCGCGGCCCTGCTGTTCGCGCTGGCAGCACTGTTCGCGGTCGGCCGCGCGGCGGCGCAGGAATTCGCGGTGGTGCCGGCGCTGACCTCGCCGGTGATGGACACCATCGGCCTGCTCGCTCCGCAGCAGCGCGCGGCATTGACCGGCGTGCTGCAGGACTACGAGCGCCGCACCGGCAGCCAGGTTGTGGTGCTGATCGTCGACAGCACCGCGCCGGAAGCCATCGAGCAGTACGGCATTCGTGTCGCTGATGCGTGGAAGATCGGCCGCAAGGGCATCGACGACGGCGTGATCCTGATCGTCGCGAAGAACAATCCGCGCGCGCTGCGGCGGCTGCGCATCGAGGCCGGGCGCGGCGTCCAGGGCAGCCTGACCGACGCGCAATCGAAGCGCATCCTGGAAGACGTGATCGCGCCGCATTTCCGGCAGGACGATTTCTACGGCGGCCTGTCGGCCGGCGTCGCGGCGATCACCGCCCTGCTCGACCGCGAGCACTTCGCGCCGCCGGACGCACGGCAATCGGTACAACCGGGACAATCGCAACGCGCGGCCGCCGGCGGCGGCAGCTGGTGGCCGTTCCTGCTGTTCGCGCTGCTCATCGTGCTGCCGATGTTCGCCCGACGCCGGCGCTACCGCGCGCTCGACGACAATGCGTGGGGACGCTCGGCCGGCGTGATCCTCGGCAGCGGCATCGGCAGCAGCATCGGCGGCTGGGGACGCGGCGGATATTGGAACGGCGCGAACGACGGCGGCGGGTTTTCGGGCGGAGGCGGGTTTTCGGGCGGCGGCGGCACCTTCGACGGCGGCGGCGCCTCGGGAGACTGGTGATGATCCGCCTCCGACGCGCGTGGACGCACCTGG
Organism: Burkholderiaceae bacterium; assembly: GCA_051955575.1. Taxonomy (GTDB): domain Bacteria; phylum Pseudomonadota; class Gammaproteobacteria; order Burkholderiales; family Burkholderiaceae_D; genus JBQCGO01. The sequence goes on along the minus strand of JBQCGO010000378.1, from coordinate 5,279 downwards.
CCAGCACCGCGGCGAGCGGCCGCCGGCGCTTCCCGCCGCTGGCGCTGGAAGCGATCCGGCAGGCGATCGCCGCCGGCGAAGCGCGCCATCGCGCCGAGGTGCGGATGATCGTCGAGGCCGCGCTGCCGGTCGAGGATGCGCTGCGCGGCATGACCTCGCGCATGCGCGCCGGCGAACTCTTCGCGTCCTGCGGCATCTGGGACACCGAGGAAAACTGCGGCGTGCTGGTCTACGTCAATCTGGCCGACCGCAAGGTCGAGATCGTTGCCGACCGCGGCATTGCGCGCCTGGTCGAGGCGGGCGAATGGCAGGCGGTCTGCGACGCGATGACCGAAGGGTTCGCGCGCGGCGACTACGGCCGCAGCGCGGTCCGGGGAATCGATCGGCTGAACGACCTGCTGGCCGCGCGCCTGCCAGGGACCGGCGAACGGCCGAACCAGTTGCCGGACGACCCGATGGTGATGTAACGCATCGAGCCGGGCCCTGGCCCGCTCCCTCCCACACCGGGAAAACGCGCCTGCGTCCCGCTCAGGCCAACACGGCTCTCAGGCCAACGGCGCTCTCAGGCCGCCAGCTCTATCAGGCCAACCGCTCTCTCAGACCGACAGCTCTTCCAGCAGCGCCCGTCCCTGCGGCCAGTCGCCCAGCCCGGAAGCTGCGTTCACGTGGCCGGCGCGGCCGACGTCCACGAAACGGCTGCCCCAGTCCGACGCGCAGCGGCGCGCGAACGCGAGGTCGGCGTAGGGATCGTCGGCACTGGCGGCCACGATGCTCGGGAACGGCAGGCGGCCGCGCGGCAGCGGCCGGAACCCGGTCGCTTCGGCAGGAAAGTCCGGACCGTCGGGATCGGGCACCGCGACCAGCAGCGCGCCCGCCGCGCGCAACGCGGTACCTGCGGCCCAGTGCGTCACCACCAGGCAACCCATGCTGTGCGCAACGAGGATCGTCTGCGGACCGGCCTCGCGCACCGCCGCTTCGAGCGCCGCGCACCATTCGTCGCGGTCCGGCCGGTCCCAGTCGCGCTGGCGGACCCGGCGCAGCGCCGGATCGGCGGTTTCCCACAGCGTCTGCCAGTGCCGCGGCCCGGAACCGCCATAGCCGGGGAGGACGAGTACGTTTTTCATCGTTTTCCTGACAGAGCGGGCGGCGGGTCGTTCCCGCGCTCCTGCGTCCGTTGCCCGGGGCGGCCGCTCCGGGTTCCGCGCGCCTACCCTTCCTCGACCACCCAGCGCAGCAGCGCGTCCTGCGCCGCCTGCGCCCGTGCGGCGTCGGGATGATTGACCAGGAACACCACCGCATAGCGGCGGCCCGACACCGCCTCGACGTAGCCGGCGATCGCACGCACGCCTTCGAGCGATCCGGTCTTCACGTGACCGCGACCCGCGGCGTCGCTGTTCTTCAGCCGCTGGCGCATCGTGCCGTCGTAGCCGACCAGCGGCAGCGACGAGACGAATTCGGGCATCGTCGGCGAACGCCATGCCGCCATCAGCAGCCGTCCCAGCGTCGCGGCCGAAATCCGTGCTGCGCGCGACAGGCCGGCGCCGTTGTCGATCACCAGTTCCGGCGCCTCGATGCCCTTGCCCGCGAGCCATGTGCGCACCAGCCGCGCGCCGCTTTCCTCGGTCGCGGGCTGCTTCAGCACGTCGGCGGCGATGGTCAGCAGCAACTGGCGCGCCATCACGTTGTTGCTGAAATTGTTGATGTCGCGCAGGACTTCCGGCAGCGGCGGCGACAGGTGCTCTACCAGCAGCGTCGCGCCGGGCGGCAAGGCGCCGTCGCGTACCGCGCCGTCGAGGCGGCCGCCGAGGTCGCTCCACATTCGGCGGAACACCGCGCCGACGTAGGCCGCGGTGCTGCTGCGCCAGACGTGCACGTACCAGGTCTTCTCGCCGCAGGACGCCGGGTAGCCGCCGCCGAAGCGGATGCCGGCGTCGTCCATGTCGAGTCCGATCTTTTCGCGCCAGTCGCTGCACGGGCCGCCGGCCAGAACGGGTGCGGCCACCGGGTAGCCGGCCATCGGCGGGTCGACCGCGACGCGCACCGTGCGGGCCGCCGGGTCCGGCAGGAAATGCAGCCGCACCGAGCGGTAGTTCAGCAGCAGCGCGTCAGGGCCGGCGTTGTAGGGCCGGGTCGGATCGCCGTCGAACGCCGTCGCATCGTGCGGCGCGGGCGCGAACAGGCTGCGGTCGAGCACCAGGTCGCCGCGGATCTCGCGCACGCCCTTCTCGCGCAGTTCGCGCAGGAACAGCCAGAACGATTCGAGCACCAGCTTCGGGTCGCCGCCGCCCTGGATCACGAGATCGCCGTCGAGCACGCCGTCGACCAGCGGCCCGGCGGCATAGGCGCGCGTGGTCCAGGCGTAAGCCGGGCCGAGCAGATCGAGCGCCGCCTCGCTGGTGACGAGCTTCATCGTGGAAGCGGGATTGAGCGGCTGCGCGGCGTTCGCCTCGATCAACGGCCGGCCGCCGTCGACCTCGCCGACGTAGATGCCGGCGGCATCGGCCGGGATGCCGGCCTGACGCAGCGCTTGCAGCACCGGCGCCGGAATGGCTGAACGCGCCGGTTGCGAAGCCGCCCCGCCGGTCACCGCCGGACCGGTCAGAAGAACGGCGGCAAGCAACCGGATGACTGCGGTTTTGCTGGTCGATCGCATGAAAGGCAGAGTAAGATTGCGCTGCATTATCCCATGCGACAGGAGCGGAAAAACGATGAAGGTGCAGGAAACGGGCCATTCCACACAGGCGCACGACCCGAGCGATCCGCTGCTGCTGGATAACCAGTTCTGCTTCGCGCTGTATTCGGCGTCGCTCGCGATGACCAAGACTTACAAGCCGCTTCTCGACGCCATCGGCCTGACCTATCCGCAATACCTGGTGATGCTGGTGCTGTGGCAGCAGGACAACATCCTGGTCAAGGACATCGGCCAGCGGCTGTTCCTGGATTCCGGCACGCTCACGCCGCTGCTCAAGCGGCTGGAAGCATCGTCGCTGATCGACCGTACCCGCGACGAGGCCGACGAACGCCAGGTGCGCATCACGCTGACCGAAGCCGGCCGCGCGCTGCGCGCCCGGGCGCAGGCGATTCCGCCGAAGGTCATCTGCACCACCGGCCAGCCGACCCAGGCGCTCGCCGTGCTGAAGGACCAGCTCAACGACATTCGCGACGAACTGGTCGACGCCTATCGCCAGGACGCGTGAATACCTGGGTACTTGAGCATCTGAGTACTTGAGCATCTGAGTACTTGAGCAGCCAAGCACCGAGCGTTCCGCCGCGCGGGCTTATTCAAGCGCCCGCCGTCCCCGCAGCTTCCACCGCTACCCGCGCCGCCGCCAGATCCCAGGCGGCCTGGCCGACGGTCTTGAGTACCGCCGCGCCTTCAGGCGCCGGCACGTCTCCCGCGAGAATCGTCCCCAGTTCCGTCACGGCGCTCCAGTCGATGCCGGCCTGCAGCAGATCGCCTGCCTCGTGCCGCGCGCCCGCCAGGTCGTCGACGACGATCGGCCGGGAGCGCAGCAGTTCGCCGGGCAGTTCGGCCATGTCGGGACGGAACGCGCCGACGCCGACGGCCAGCGTGCGCGGCGGCAGTGTCGCCGGCACCACCGGGCTGCGCGACGTGGTCAAAGCGATCACGACGTCGGCTTCCGATGCCGCGTCGGCGATCTCGTCGGCCGCTGCCGCGACCGCGACGCATCCGGTACGGGATTGCAGGAAATCCGTGCAGAACATTTTCGCGTCGCCGACGTCGCGGCCGGCCACGACGAAACGGCGGATGCCGCAGAATGCCCCCAGCGCGTCGGCGTGGGCCGCGGCCTGGACGCCGGTGCCGATCAGCAGCGCCGAAGCCGGGGTCGCCGGCAGCAGGGTGCGGATGCCGAGCAGCGTGACGGCGGCGGTCCGGCGCGCCGTCACGGTCGGGCCGTCCAGCAGCAGCCGGCGCCGCCCGGTGTTGGCGTCGAACACGATGACTTCGCCCTGGATCGCCGGCATGCCGCGCGCCGCGTTGCCGGGGTGGACGGTGATCAGCTTGACCACGCCGAGGTCGCCGGCGACGGCCGGCATCGACAACAGCACGCCGCCATCCCCGGCCGGCACCGTCTGCCGTTCCGGCGCCGTCACGCCGCCCTGCGCCCGCTCGCGCATCATCTGCGCGATGGCGGGAACCAGCCTGTCGTAAGGAAGAAGCTGCGCCGTGCGGCGCGCGTCGAAAATCTGCATCGGGTTTCCCGTGTCATGAAAAAGCGAATCGCCGCCGGCCGGCGCGATCGCCCGGTCGGTCCGTGGACGACGCGGCGCGACGCCCGCAGCACTCTACCGGATGGACGGCGCGCCCTTGCAAAAAGATTCATCCGCCGTCTTGAAAACCGCCGGGGCCGTCCCTATACTTGGCACTCGTCAACGGAGAGTGCTAACAATTCCGTGGCGCAATCCCTTTTCGTCCGGTACCCCGCGCGCCACTCGCCGCTCCTCGCAGTCGGGCGGTTCGCGCGGCGGTACCGGAACTTTCACCATCATTGTTCGATATTGAAGGAGTTCGTATGAATCTTCGCCCCTTGCACGATCGCGTCATCGTCAAACGCCTGGACCAGGAAACCAAGACTGCGTCCGGCATCGTGATCCCCGATGCAGCCGCCGAGAAGCCGGACCAAGGCGAGGTGATCGCCGTCGGCAACGGCAAGGTGCTCGAGGACGGCAAGGTCCGCGCGCTGGAAGTCAAGGTCGGCGACCGCGTCCTGTTCGGCAAGTATTCCGGCCAGACCGTCAAGGTCGAGGGCGAGGAACTGCTGGTGATGAAAGAGGAAGACCTGTTCGCCGTCGTCCAGAAGTAAGAATCCGCATCGCACGAAGATTCGCCGGTATCCGCGTGTTGCGGCGGCCGGCATAACCGTCACACAATCCAGGAGTCAACAACATGGCAGCTAAAGAAGTCGTATTCGGCGATGCCGCCCGCGCCAAGATGGTCGAAGGCGTCAACATCCTTGCCAACGCCGTCAAGGTCACCCTCGGCCCGAAAGGCCGCAACGTCGTGCTGGAGCGCTCGTTCGGCGCCCCCACCGTCACCAAGGACGGCGTCTCGGTCGCGAAAGAGATCGAGCTGAAGGACAAGCTGATGAACATGGGCGCGCAGATGGTCAAGGAAGTCGCGTCCAAGACCTCCGACAACGCCGGCGACGGCACCACCACCGCCACCGTGCTGGCCCAGGCGATCGTGCGCGAAGGCATGAAGTTCGTGGCCGCCGGCATGAACCCGATGGACCTGAAGCGCGGCATCGACAAGGCGG
>JBQCGO010000377.1:0-6400 GCA_051955575.1 Burkholderiaceae bacterium | reverse complement strand
ACCGAGGACCAGATCCTCGACGAGTGCGTCGCGTTCACCGCGCTGTTGCAGAAGGTCTACCGCGACTTCGGCTTCACCGAGATCGTCTACAAGGTCGCGACCCGGCCGGAGAAGCGCGTGGGTGCCGACGAAGCGTGGGATAAAGCCGAGACCGCGCTGTTCGAGTCGCTCAAGCGCTCCGGCTGCGCGTACGAGATCGCGCCGGGCGACGGTGCGTTCTACGGTCCGAAGATCGAATACTCGCTGAAGGATGCGATCGGCCGCGTCTGGCAGTGCGGCACGATGCAGGTCGATTTCTCGATGCCGGTGCGTCTCGACGCCGAGTACGTCGCCGAGGACAACACCCGCAAGGTGCCGGTGATGCTGCACCGGGCGATCCTCGGTTCGTTCGAGCGCTTCATCGGCATGCTGATCGAGCATCATGCCGGTGCGCTGCCGCTGTGGCTGGCGCCGGTGCAGGTATCGGTGCTGAACATCTCGGAAGGCCAGGCCGATTACGCGAAGAGCGTGGCACAAGCCCTGCAAAAACAAGGGTTTAGGGTGCAGGCCGATTTGCGGAACGAGAAAATTACCTATAAAATACGCGAGCATTCGCTCCAGAAGGTCCCGTACCTCGTGGTCATCGGCGACAAGGAGCGCGATGCCAACACCGTAGCCGTGCGTGCGCGAGGCAATGTCGATCTGGGCACCATGCCCGTCGACGAATTGGCGAACCGCCTTCTTTCCGAGGTGCAAGCCAAAGCCTGACAGGGTTTCCCTCGCGCTTCTGCACGGCTTTTCGTCATTGGATTTGTAAAGGAAACAGCAATCGCTACGGACAAGTCGCACCGTCTAAACGGTGAAATCACCGCCCCGCAACTTCGTTTGAACGGGGTCGAGAACGAGCCGCTCGGTATTGTCAATCTGGCCGATGCGTTCCGGATGGCAGAAGAGGCGAACGTGGATCTGGTGGAAATCGCACCGAACGCGCAGCCTCCGGTCGCTCGTCTGATGGATTACGGCAAGTTCAAGTACCAGGAACAGAAGAAGGCGCACGAAGCCAAGCAGAAGCAGAAGGTGATACTGGTCAAGGAAGTCAAGTTCCGGCCGGGCACCGACGAAGGCGACTACGGCATCAAGCTGCGCAACCTGATCAAGTTCCTGGACGACGGCGACAAGACCAAGATCACGTTGCGTTTCCGCGGCCGCGAGATGGCGCACCAGGACATCGGCATGCGCATGCTCGAACGGCTGAAGGCGGACTTGGAACCGTACGGCCAGGTCGAGCAGTTTCCGAAGATGGAAGGCCGCCAGATGGTGATGGTGCTGGCGCCGAAAAAGAAAAAATAGGTTTTGCATGCCGGGCCCGGAACAGCGGGCGCGGCGGCAGGCGCAGCGGATTCGTCCGCTGCAAAACAAGTGAGAGCAGGCATCCAAGCGTGGCGAAGTGCCACCACCTGCAATCATCGAAAATGGAGCTGTCCCAGGGACAGAGCAGTCATGCCAAAGATGAAGACCAAGAGCAGCGCGAAGAAGCGTTTTCGCGTGCGTCCGGGTGGCACCGTCAAGCGCGGTCAAGCCTTCAAGCGCCACATCCTGACCAAGAAGACCACCAAGAACAAGCGCCAGCTGCGCGGCGCGGTGGACGTGCATGACACCAACATGGTGTCGGTGCGCGCCATGATGCCTTTCGCCTAACCTCACTCACTCACAGCAAGGAGCTGACATGCCTAGAGTCAAACGTGGGGTCACGGCACGGGCCCGCCACAAGAAAGTCCTCGCGCTCGCCAAGGGTTACCGCGGCCGCCGCAAGAACGTCTACCGCATCGCCAAGCAGGCGGTCATGCGCGCAGGCCAGTACGCCTACCGCGACCGCCGCAACAAGAAGCGCGTGTTCCGCGCGCTGTGGATCACCCGTATCAACGCGGCTACCCGCGAGCACGGCATGACCTACAGCGTGTTCATGAACGGCCTGAAGCGCGCCTCGATCGGCCTCGACCGCAAGGTGCTGGCCGACATGGCGGTGATGGACAAGCCGGCATTCGCCGCGATCGTCAACCAGGTCAAGGCGAACCTCGCCGGCTGACGCCGCGGACGATCCGCTCGCACCGTTTCGACGTTGCGTTCACGAAGACGGGGCAAGGGCTGAAGACCTGCGCCCCGTTTTCATTTGTGCGGCGCGATGGCGGTACGACGTGGTACGGCGTGGTACGGCGGCATGACCGCATCAGCCATCCCGCCCGATTTTTCAGTTTGCTTTCCGGAGCGCCCGAACCAATGAATTCCCTGGAACAGATCGTGACGCAGGCATGCGCCGATTTCTCGGCCGCCGGCGACGCCGCCGCGCTGGAAAACGCCAAGGCGCGATACCTCGGCAAGACCGGGCAGATCACCGAGCAGATGAAAGGGCTTGGCAAGCTCGCGCCGGAAGAGCGCAAGGCGCAGGGCGCGGTCATCAACGCGGCCAAGGAACGGATCGAGGCCGCGCTGAACGCGCGCCGCGCTGCGCTGGCCGACGCGCAGATGCAGGCGCGCCTGAACGCCGAATCGATCGACGTCACGCTGCCCGGTCGCAAGCGCGGCATCGGCGGCATCCATCCGGTGATGCGCACCTGGCAGCGGGTCGAGGAAATCTTCGGCTCGATCGGCTTCGACGTCGCCGACGGCCCGGAGATCGAAACCGACTGGACCAACTTCACCGCGCTGAACAGCCCGGAAAACCACCCGGCGCGTTCGATGCAGGACACGTTCTACATCGAGGGCGAGGACACCCGCGGCAAGCCGCTGCTGCTGCGCACCCACACCAGCCCGATGCAGGTGCGCTACGCGAAGATGCACCAGCCGCCGATCAAGGTGATCGCGCCCGGCCGCACCTACCGGGTCGACAGCGACGCCACCCATTCGCCGATGTTCCACCAGGTCGAGGGCCTGTGGATCGACGAAGACATCAGCTTCGCCGACCTGAAGGGCGTCTACCTGAATTTCGTCAAGGCGTTCTTCGAGACCGACGACCTGAAGGTACGGTTCCGGCCGTCGTATTTTCCGTTCACCGAACCGTCGGCCGAGATCGACATCGCGTTCGGCAGCGGTCCGCTGAAGGGCCGCTGGCTCGAAGTATCGGGTGCCGGGCAAGTGCATCCGGCCGTGCTGCGTAACATGGGACTCGATCCCGAGCGCGTCATCGGCTTCGCGTTCGGCTCCGGCCTGGAGCGGCTTACCATGCTGCGCTACGGCATCAACGACCTGCGGCTGTTCTACGAGGGCGATCTGCGCTTCCTCGGACAGTTCGCCTGACGCCGGCATTTTCACGTTCCCGTTTTTCCCGGTCACCGTTTAACCGTCGCGCTGCGTCCGCGCCGACGACCCGTTAGGACATCCGTATGCAATTCTCCGAAAACTGGCTGCGCACGATGGTCGATCCGAAAATGACGTCGGACGAACTCGCGCACCTGCTGACCATGTCGGGCCTCGAAGTCGAAGAGGTCGAACCGGTGGTGCCGCCGTTTTCCGGCGTGGTGGTGGCCGAGGTGCTGGAAGTGGCGAAGCATCCGAACGCGGACCGGCTCAATGTCTGCCAGGTCGACATCGGCACCGGCACGCTGCTCAACGTCGTCTGCGGCGCGCCGAACGTGCGCGCCGGCATGAAGGCGCCGTGCGCGGTGGCCGGCGCGAAGCTGCCGCCGGCCGAGCCGGGCGGGGCGCCGTTCGAGATCAAAACCGGCAAGCTGCGCGGCGTCGAGTCGCAGGGCATGCTGTGCTCGGCGCGCGAACTGAAACTCTCGGAAGACCACGGCGGCCTGCTGGAACTGCCCGGCGACGCGCCCATCGGCCAGAACTTCCGCGACTACTTCCAGCTGAATGACCTCAAGTTCACGATCAAGCTGACGCCGAACAAGGCCGACTGCCTGTCGGTGCTCGGCGTCGCGCGCGAAGTCGCCGCGCTGACCGGCGCGCCGCTGAAGGCGCCGTCCTGCCAGCCGGTGCCACCGACCTCGCACGAGCGGCTGCCGGTGACGGTCGAGGCGCCCGACCTGTGCGGCCGCTTCTCTGGCCGCATCCTGCGCGGGCTGAACGCGCGCGCGCAGACGCCGGCCTGGATGGTGCGGCGGCTGGAGCGCAGCGGCCAGCGCTCGATCTCGGCGCTGGTCGACATCTCGAACAACGTGATGCTCGAACTCGGCCGGCCGACCCACGTGTTCGACCTGAAGAAGATCCACGGCGGCTTGACGGTGCGCTGGGGCCGTCCGGGCGAATCGCTGAAGCTGCTCAACGGCAGCACGGTCGAGATCGACGGCTGGGTCGGCGTGATCGCCGACGTGATGGGCGTCGAATCGCTGGCCGGCATCATGGGCGGCGACTCGACTGCGGTTTCGCTCGACACCACCGACGTCTACGTCGAGGCCGCGTTCTGGTGGCCGGACGCGATCCAGGGCCGCGCGCGGCGCTACAACTTCTCGACCGACGCGGCGCACCGCTTTGAGCGCGGCGTCGATTACGCGACCACGGTCGAGCACCTGGAGCGCATCACCGCGCTGATCCTCGAGATCTGCGGCACGCCGCAGACGGCCATCGGCCCGGTCGACGACCATGTTGTGAACCTGCCGCAACGCCAGCCGGTGCGTCTGCGTACCGAGCGTGCGAGCAAGGTGATCGGCGTGCCGTTCTCGGACGATCGGATCGCCGCGATCTTCGACCGGCTCGGCCTCGTGTACACCCGCGAACCCGGCCTGTTCTCGGTGACGCCGCCGTCGTTCCGCTTCGACATCGAGATCGAAGAAGACCTGATCGAGGAAGTCGCGCGCGTGTACGGTTTCGAAAACATCCCGGCGCTGCCGCCGGTGGCCGCGAACGCGATGCGCGCGCAGCCGGAAAACCGCCGCTCGCTGTTCGACCTGCGGCGCCGGATCGCCGACCTCGACTACCAGGAAGTGATCAACTTCAGCTTCGTCGAGGAAGCATGGGAGCGCGACTTCGCCGGCAACGAAAAGCCGATCCGGCTGCGCAACCCGATCGCCAGCCAGATGAGCGTGATGCGCTCGTCGCTGATCGCCAGCCTGGTCGCCAACGTGCGCTTCAACCTGAACCGGCAGGCGAGCCGGATCCGCCTGTTCGAGATCGGCGCGGTCTACCTGCGCGCCGACACCCGCGAGGACGGCCCGCTGTCAGTGGCCGGCTTCGACCAGCCGAAGCGGCTGGCGGGCATCGCCTACGGGCCGCTGGCCGGGGAGCAGTGGGGCCTGCCGGCACGCAACGTCGATTTCTTCGACGTCAAGGGCGACGTCGAACTGCTGTTCGCGCCGGCGTCGGTGCGCTTCGAGCGGGCCGGGCATCCGGCGCTGCATCCGGGTCGCAGCGCGGCGATCCTGCTCGACGGCAAACCGGTCGGCGTGGTCGGCGAACTCCATCCGAAGTTGCAGCAGCGCTACGAACTGCCGATCGCGCCGGTCGTGTTCGAGATCGACGCCGACGCGTTGCAGCGGCGCGACGTGCCGGCCTACGCCGAAATATCGAAGTTTCCGGCAGTGATCCGAGACATCGCGCTGGTGGTCGACCGCGCGGTGCCGATGCAGCGCGTGCTCGACGCGATGCTCGCCGAGAGGGCCGCCAACCCGGTCTGCCGGCCGTTGCAAGCCATTGTTTTATTTGACGAATACCAAGGCAAGGGTCTCGCCGAAAACGAAAAAAGTCTTGCGTTCCGGTGTACCTTGCAAGATACTCAAGCGACCCTGCAGGACGACGCGATCGAGGCCGCAATGTCGGCGCTGACGGCCGCCGCCAACCGCCAAGGCGCAAGATTGCGCACGTGACAGCCGCGTGAGAATAGTAGGGAAATCCACCATGAACGACGTGAATTCCGCCGAACTCGAATCCGTTCTCGCCGCCGATCTGAGCCGGGCCGTCCAGGAGTCGCAGGCGCGCTCGCAAGTCGAGAAGGAACTTCCGACGCTGACCAAGGCCGAGCTGGCCGAACTGCTGTTCGAGCAGGTCGGCCTGAACAAGCGCGAAGCCGAGGACATGGTCGAAACCTTCTTCGACGAGATCCGAGACGCGCTGGAGCGCGGCGAGTTCGTCAAGCTGTCCGGCTTCGGCAATTTCCAGTTGCGCGACAAGCCTCAGCGCCCGGGCCGCAATCCGAAGACCGGCGAAGAAATCCCGATCACCGCGCGCCGGGTCGTCACCTTTCATGCCAGCCAGAAGCTGAAAGGCATGGTGGAGGCTTCCACCGGCAAGCCGCTCGTTCGCGCCGCCTGAACCGAGCAATGAACGAGCGATCCAACAGGGCCGAGGCGGTCGTGCTGCCGCCGATTCCGGCCAAGCGCTATTTCACGATCGGCGAAGTCAGTGAATTGTGCGGCGTGAAGCCGCATGTGCTGCGTTACTGGGAACAGGAATTCACGCAGCTGAAACCGGTCAAGCGGCG
>JBQCGO010000376.1:0-6359 GCA_051955575.1 Burkholderiaceae bacterium | reverse complement strand
CAGCCAGCAGGACGGGCGCCGGCACCGCTTCACGCTGACGCTGTTCCTGCCGAACGCGGCGCGCGCGCCGGTGCCGGTGTTCCTGCTGCTGAATCACCGATCGGCCGGCGTGGCCGACCCGACGCGCGCGCGCAAGACCGGCTACTGGCCGGTGGAGGAGGCGATTGCGCGCGGCGTCGGCATCGCGGTGATCCAGAGCGCCGAACTCGCGCCCGACAATGCCGCCCACTACCGCGAGGGTGTGATCCGGCTGTTCGAAGGCACGGCGACCGGCCCGCGCGCGCCCGACGCCTGGGGCGCGATCGGGGCCTGGGCCTGGGGTGCGCAGCGCGCGATGGATTACCTGGTCACCGACCGCCGCGTCGACGCGCACCGCGTCGCGGTGCTCGGCCATTCGCGCAGCGGCAAGACCGCGCTGTGGGCGGCGGCGCAGGACGAGCGTTTCGCGCTAGCGATCTCGAACGATTCGGGTGAGATCGGCGCGGCGCTGGCGCGCCGCCGCTTCGGCGAAACGGTGGCGACGATCACCGCCAAGTTCCCGTACTGGTTCGCGCCGGCGCTGGCGCGCTTCGCCAATCGCGAGGACGCGCTGCCGGTGGATCAGCACATGCTGCTGTCGCTGATCGCGCCGCGCGGACTGTATGTGGCCAGCGCGGAGGACGACCTCTGGTCCGATCCGCGCGGCGAGTTCCTGGCGCTGGCCGCGACCTCGCCGGTCTATGCGCTATGGGGCGAGCCGCCGATCCGGCCGGACGACATGCCGCCGGTGGGCCGGCCGCTGGTGGTCGGCCGGCGCGGCTATCACATCCGCAGCGGCGGCCACGACCTGACCCTGGTCGACTGGGAGCACTATTTCGATTTCGCCGAGCGGCTGTGGTCCGGGGACGGGAACGCCGCAGGGGCTGCCGCGCCGCGCTGACGGCGGCACGGCGCGGGATCGGGAGAAGCGTCAGGCCGCGGCCAGTCCGCCGGGGCGGTGCGCGTCGTCGCGCACCACGGCCGGGGCGGGCAGCTTGCGCTCGCCTTCCGGACGGTTGCGGTGGCTGCGCACTTCGCGCGAGAACGCGGTGATGAACTCGGCGTAGCCTTCGGTGTAGGGACGGTAGCCGTGCGCGGCGGCCTTGGTCCGCGCGGCGTCGATGGTGTCGCCCGGTTCGAATGCGGCGGCGCCCTTCATCCAGGCCAGGTGATTCGTCTTCATGGTGATGTTTTCGCTGAAACTCAACGCCGGCGCGGCTTTGCAGCGCATGCGGCCGCCGGGCGAATCGTGTGAATGAAGCGAAATAGTAGACCCGCGCACCGCCTCGCGGAACGCTTTGCCGCAAGAAAATATTGCGCTGCGGATTCTGCGCAACAGTCTCGCGCCCGATTGCCCGGAATTTGAGCAACCGGCCGGATCACCGCGCCGTTATTGGCTCTTCGGGCGACGGTCGGCCGCCGCGACCGGCCATCGACGCGGCGATTTCGAACGAGCGCAGTCGCGCGGCGTGATCGTGAATCTGCCCCGCGAGCATCAGTTCGTCGGCGCCGGTCCGTTCGGCGATGCCTTCCAGGAAAGACCGCACCGTGTCCGGCGTGCCGACCGCCGACATCGCCAGCGAGCGCTCGATGTGCGCGCGTTCGGCCGGCGACCAGATCGCCTCCATGTCGTCCACCGGCGCCGGCAGCGGGCCGGGCGTGCCGCGCACCAGGTTGACGAACTGCTGCTGCAGCGAGGTGAACATCCGGCGGGCAGCGGCTTCGTCGTCGGCCGCGAACACGTTGACCGCGACCATCGCGTGCGGCCGCTCCAGTCGCGCTGACGGCCGGAAGCGCTGCCGGTACAGCATCAGCGCCGGTTCCAGGTAGCCGGGTGCGAAATGCGAGGCGAACGCGAACGGCAGGCCAAGCTCGGCGGCGAGCTGGGCGCTGAACAGGCTGGAGCCGAGCAGCCAGACCGGCACGTCCAGCCCCGCGCCCGGCACCGCGCGCACCGCCTGTCCCGGCGCGGCGGGGCGGAAGTAGCCGAGCAGTTCCTGCACGTCCTGCGGGAAGCTGTCGCCGCTCGGATCGAGGTGCCGGCGCAGCGCCGCGGCGGTGCGCGGATCGGTGCCGGGCGCGCGGCCGAGGCCGAGATCGATGCGGCCCGGATGCAGCGCGGCCAGCGTGCCGAACTGCTCGGCGATCACCAGCGGCGCATGGTTCGGCAGCATCACGCCGCCGGAGCCGATGCGGATCGTCGACGTGTGCGCGGCTACGTGGGCGAGCACCACCGCCGTCGCGGCGCTGGCGATGCCGGGCATGTTGTGATGCTCGGCCAGCCAGACGCGGCGGTAGCCCCAGCCCTCGGCGTGCTGCGCGAGATCGGTGGTGTTGCGCAGCGCGCGGGCGGCATCGGCGCCTTGCGGGATCGGCGACAGGTCGAGCAGGGAAAAGGGCGGCAGGTTGGGCATGGCAGTGTCTTTGATCGGCGGGAAGGCCGATACCGTGAAGCTGAACATCGAAAAGCTGAACATCGAAAAGCTGAACATCGAAACGCTGAACATTGAAACAATGGGGGCGGGGAGCGGTTATGCAACCGCGCATCGCCGGGCGCGCCGCTGGCAGCCCCGCACACCGTGGCTTACCATGCCGGTCTGTCCCGCCGCGCCGGACCGCTTCCATCCTCCTGATCGCCCCGATCGTCTACAAGGAAAGGCCTCTTCATGCTGCACGAACTCCGCATCTACCACTGCGCGCCGGGCCGGCTGCCGGCGCTGCACGCGCGCTTCGAACGCGTCACGCTCGGCTTCTGGAAGAAGTACGAGATCCGCCAAGTCGGCTTCTGGACCACGCTGGTTGGTCCGAGCAACCATGCGCTGACCTATCTGCTGCAGTGGGAGAGCCTGGCCGAGCGCGAGCGGAAGTGGCAGGCGTTCTCGTCCGACCCCGAGTGGCTGGCCGCGCGCGCCGCGTCGGAAGCGGAAGCGCCGATCGTCGAGCGGATCGAGAACCAGCTGCTGGTGCCGACTGCGTATTCGGCCCTGCGTTAGGGCCGCAGGCAGGGCATCAAGCGCCGCCGCCAGCCGACCGGCTGTCGGCATCGATCGGGGCCGGCAGCGCGGGCGGCCGGGCCGCGTCCGGCTCCGGCCGGTACAGCGCCCAGCGGCCCTTGCCGCTGCGCTTGGCCTGATACATCGCCCGGTCGGCACAGGCGAGCAGTTCGATCAGCCCGTCGGCGTGGGCCGGGAAGATCGCGATGCCGACGCTGGCGCCGACGCGCACCTGCGCATCGGTGCGGCGCAGCCGCATCGGTGCACCGACCGCGCGGATCAGGCGCTGCACGGTGCGCAGGCATTCGCGCGGATCGGCCACGCCGTGCAGCAGGATCGCGAACTCGTCGCCGCCGAGGCGCGCCACCGCGTCGGTCGCGCGCACGCAGCGCCGGATGCGCCGGCTGATGCGCATCAGCACTTCGTCCCCCGCAGCATGCCCGTGCTCGTCGTTGATCTGCTTGAAGCCGTCGAGATCGAGATAGCAGACCACGATGCCGTGCGGCGCGCGCCGGGCGTCCGGTACGCTGGCGCGGAAACGCGCGGCGAGCAGGCTGCGGTTCATCAGACCGGTCAACGGGTCGTGCCGGGCGCGGTCGTAGCCGCTGCGTACCGACTGTTCCAGTTGCGCGAGACGGCGCTTCAGGTCGCGCTGGCGGCGCGCCATGCACCATGCCGCCGCGCCGATCGCGGTTAGCAGGATCGGCAGCGCAAGCGCGGCGAACTGGCTCGGCATGGCAGGGGCGGACATTGGCACGGCAGGGTTGGCGGCCGGCGCGTGCGGGGAGCGCCGGGCGTCTCCAGCATAGCCGAGCCGCATATTGCCGAAAGTCAATAATGCTGAGCGGCGCCCGGTCCGCAGTCTGCAGTTATTCCCCCGCGCGGTTTGTCCCGCCGCGCAGTTTGTCCCCCGTCTGCCTTACAGCCGGTCGCCGCCCTTGTCGGACGCGATCTGCGCATGGTTCAGCGCGGCGGTGAGCATCACGCCGCCGACGATGTTGCCGATCAGCGCCGGCAGCAGGAAGCCGCCCAGCACCGACGGCCACGAGGCCCGGCCGAGCGCGGCGGCGGTGAAGGCGTCGATCGAGCCGGCGATCACGTGGCTGAACTCGGCGATGCCGACCAGCCAGGTCAGCAGAATGATGACCAGCACCCGGAACGATTCCGCGTAAGGCAGCAGCCAGACCATCAGCGCGATCAGCCAGCCGGCGAACACGCCGCGCAGCAGCACCGTGCCGAAGTCGTGGTGCAGCGCCTGCTCGCCGAGTGCGGCGAAGGCATCGCGCACCGGCGCGTCGAACGCGCTGGTGCCGGCGCAGGTCCAGGCGATGATGAATGCGCCGAGCAGGTTGGCGGCCAGCACGATGATCCACAGCCGCAGCACGTTGGCGAGCGTGGCCTGCGGCTTGCGCTGCAGGAGCGGCAGGATCGGCGTCAGGGTGTTCTCGGTGAACAGCTGCTGGCGGCCGAGAATGACGATCAGGAATCCCGCGCTGTAGCCGAATTTGGCCACCAGCGGCCGCCAAGGCGCGTCGGGCAGGTGGGCGTTCAGCAAGCCTTCGGCGATCATCGAAAAGCCCATCGACAGGCCGGCCGCGAGACCCGACCAGAACAGCGCCGAGGACGAGCGCTCCAGTTCGCCCTCGCCTTCCTCGAGGATCGCGCGGTAGATGATCTTGCCGCTCGGCGCGCTGCGCTCCTCCGCGTCTTCGCGCTCGGACGCGTCGTCCCGTGTCGTCATGGATGAGGGTTGCCGGCGACGCCGCGGCAGGGCGTCACGCGCGGTCTATTTCTTCAGGCATTCCTTCATGAATGCCTTGCGCTCGTCCCCGGTCTTGCCCTTGGCCTCGGCATTGCAGCTTTTCATCTTGTTCTGCTGCGCCAGTTGCGCCGGGCTGGCAGTCTTGCCGGCCGGCTTGTTGCTGAGGCAGTCCTTCATGAAGCCCTTGCGCGCGTCGCCGGTCATGCCTTTCGCTTCGGCGTTGCAACTCTTCATCTTGTCCTGCTGCGCGGTTTGCGCCGGGCTCTTGGACGTCGACGACGTCGAAGAAGAGGTCGACTGCGCGAGGGCGGTGCCGCCCGTCAGCGATGCGATCACGAAGGCGGCAGCGAGAATCCGGCTCATGGCGGCTCCTGTATGGATGAGATGCGGGATCGGAAGCGGCTCGCGCACCGGACGTCGGGCATCGGGCGAGGGCCGTGCCGGATAGATCGCTATCGGGCAACTTGTTTTGCGCAAACGACGGAAAACTTGCGCTGCATCAATCCGTGCCGGCCGCTCGCCGGATTGCCTTCGCGGGCCGACAGGACATTTCGAAACGGCAAGTAAAATCCGAAGAACTTTTGCGCGGCCCGCGACACTAAAACAACGTCTCCTCCAATTCACCTCCTTTGGAATTGGATTGCCCGCGCTTCCGCCAGGAACGCGGGCTTTTTTGCGCCTGAAATTTTTTTTGCACTGCAAGGTGACAATTGGTGAGCTTGGGTGCACACTCGCCCAAAATCCAACCCCAAAGAAGGCGTTGAGAGGAGACGAAGCCCGCCAAATCAACCTGGCGGGCTTTTTATTTTCCCCTTGCATTTGCCCCTTCCACCCGCGCCGATCGGCGTCTGGCAAACCGCACCAATCGCACCACTCGCACTGAGCGCACTGAGCGCCATGCCTGCATGTCGAAGATCAACGCCGGCAGCGTCGCGCGCTCCTATGATTTCCCCGGAGCGTTTCGTCAGCGACCACGCGCATTCGCCGTCTTCCATGAATCGCCACCGGAAAGAGTCGCCCATGCCTGCCGCAGGATGTCCGTCGATCAGCGTGCTGATGCCGACTTTCGAGCAATCGCGTTTCCTGCCGCGCGCGCTGGACAGCCTGCTGGCGCAGACGCTGACGGAGTGGGAAGCCGTCATCGTCGACGACGGTTCTCGCGACGGTACGGCGCAGGCGGCGCAGCCTTTTCTGGTGGACGTGCGTTTCCATTATTGCCGGCTGCCCGACAATACCGGCCTGGGCAATGCGCTGAACCAGGCGCTTGCGCAGTCGAGCGCGCCGCTGATCGCCTACCTGCCGAGCGACGACGTCTGGTACCGCGACCACCTGGCCTCGCTCAAGGCCTGCCTGGACGCCGCGCCGCAGGCGGCGCTTGCGTATGCCGGCGTGCGCCATCACTACAACCGGGAAGCGCCCGGCGCGGTCGACGGCCACGCGCTGCAACTGGTGCAATGCCTGCACCGGCGCAGTGCGGCACGCTGGATCGCGCGCGACGAGCTGGAGTCCGACGACCTCGACCGGCTCTACTGGAACCGGCTGCGCGAGGAGGGCGCGTTCGTCGGCAGCGGCCGCGTCACCTGCGA
>JBQCGO010000375.1:0-6542 GCA_051955575.1 Burkholderiaceae bacterium | reverse complement strand
GGACGCGGCGCGCACGCGCGGCATCGACGCCGCCGGCCCGTACCCGGCCGACACGCTGTTCCAGCCGAAGTACCTTGAGAACGCCGACTGCGTGCTGGCGATGTACCACGACCAGGGCTTGCCGGTGTTGAAGCACGCGACCTTTGGGCGCGGCGTCAACATCACGCTCGGCCTGCCGGTCATCCGCACCTCGGTCGACCACGGCACCGCGCTGGATCTTGCCGCGCGCGGCATCGGCCACGCCGACGTCGGCAGCATGCTGGAGGCGATGCGCATCGCGGCGGACATGGCGCGCGCTTCGGGCCGTACCGCCGCGCCATGACGCCGCATCGGGCGTCCGCTTACTTTTCGCGCGCATGAAACACATTCCCCGCAAGCGCTTCGGCCAGAACTTCCTGACCGACGACCGTGTGTTGCACGACATCATCCGCGCGATCGATCCGCAACGCGACGACGCGATGGTCGAGATCGGCCCCGGCTTGGCGGCGATGACGTCGCTGCTGCTCGAATCGGTCGCGCACCTGCACGTGGTCGAGCTGGATCGCGATCTGGTCGCGCGGCTGAACAAGCGCTTCGACCCGGCGCGGCTGACGGTGCATGCGGCGGACGCGCTGCAGTTCGATTTCGCTGCGCTGCCGGTGCCCGAGGGACGCAGGCTGCGCGTGGTCGGCAACCTGCCGTACAACATTTCCAGCCCGCTGCTGTTCCACCTCGCGCAGATCGCGCCGCGGGTGCAGGACCAGCATTTCATGCTGCAGAAGGAAGTGGTCGAGCGGATGGTCGCCGAGCCGGGCGGCAAGGAATTCGGCCGGCTGTCGGTGACGCTGCAGTGGCGTTACCGCATGGAACTGCTGTTCGTGGTGCCGCCCGATGCGTTCGACCCGCCGCCGCAGGTCGACTCGGCGATCGTGCGGATGATCCCGATCGAACGGCCGCTGCCCTGCGACGCGGCGCGCCTGGAGCAGGTGACGACGAAGGCATTCTCGCAGCGCCGCAAGGTGATCCGCAACAGCCTGGCCGGGATGTTCACCGAGCAGGATCTGATCGACGCCGGCGTCGACCCGCAGGCGCGACCGGAAGCGGTGCCGGTGGACCGCTACGTCGCGCTGGCGAACCGGCTGGGAGCGACGCGGCAAGGGTGACCGCCGGACTGAGCCGGGAGCGCGCCCGGCGCCCGGCCTTCCGCCGTTCTTACCGTCCGCGCTCGATCAGCTCGATCTTGTACCCGTCCGGGTCCTGCACGAAGGCGATCACTGTCGCGCCGCCTTTGACCGGGCCCGCCTCGCGGGTGACGTTGCCGCCCGCCGCCTTGATCGCCGCGCAGGTGGCGGCCGCGTCGTCGACCGCAATGGCGATGTGGCCGTAGGCGGTGCCGATGTCGTATTGCGCCACGCCGTAGTTGTAGGTCAGTTCCAGTTCCGCGTGGTCCGGGTTGCTGCCGTAGCCGACGAAGGCGAGCGTGTATTGCTGCTCGGGCCGGTCGGTCTTGCGCAGCAGCGTCATGCCGAGCAGCCGTGTGTAGAAGTCGATCGAGCGGTCGAGGTCGCCGACGCGCAGCATCGTGTGCAGGAGGCGCATGCCTGGTCTCCGTGTCGTGGGAAAACCGCCATTGTAGGCGGCACCCCGAGCGCCTGCCGGCAGCCGGATCAAAACACCGGCAGGGTTTCCTGGGCCTGATCGCGCAGCGCCTGGCGCGCCGCCTGGAACTCGGGAAAGATCGACTGCACCGTGGCCCAGAAGCGCGGACTGTGGTTCATCTCGCGCAGGTGCGCGAGTTCGTGCGCGATCACGTAGTCGATCAGCGGCAGCGCGAAATGGACCAGCCGCCAGTTCAGGCGGATGCGGCCGTCGGCGGTGCACGAGCCCCACTGCGTGGCGGCTGACGACAGCGTGAACGCGCGGTAGGAGACGCCGAGTTTCTCCGCGTAGTCCGGCAGGCGTTCGCCGAAGATCCGCTTCGCCTCCGCCTGCAGCCAGCCCTGCACCCGGTCCTTCAACTGCTGCTCGCCGGCCTGCGGCGGCAGGCTCACGATCAGTTCGCGCGTCGCTTCGTCGAACGCGACCGGCGCGGCATCGGTGCGGATGCGCAGCACGATGTCTGCGCCGAGATAGGGCAGCGTGCCGCCGTCGCACCATTGCATCTCGGGCCGCAGCCGGCGCGCCGAGCGCTCGCGGCGCTCGGTCAGCTTGGCGACGATCCAGCGTTCCTTTTCGCGAATCGCCTGGTCGATTTCCGCCAGCGTCACCCACTTCGGCGCGGTGATCCGCAGCCCGTCCTCGTCGATCAGGAAACCGATCGAACGGCGCTTCGAGCGGCACAGTCGGTATTCGAGCAGGTGCGCGCCGAGCTGGATGCGGCGGCGGCCGTCGGCGGCGCCGGCATCGGGCGCCGGACGGGAAGGGGAGAGGGCCTCGCCCGCGGGCGTCGCGACCAGCGGCTCGCCGCCGAACAGGTCGAGCTGTTCCGGGGAAAGATCGGCGGCGGGTTTGCGAAGCGGTTTTTGCAAGGTCAGGAACGTTGTCGCGGCGAGGGGATCAGTGGTCGCGATAGGCAGCGGGAGAGATGACCCGCATTTCCGATTCTATCCAGTTTTCGACGCGCTCGATCAGTTCGTTCGGCGTCAGGCCTTCCGGCGAGATCGGCTTGCCGATCGACACGGTGATCGTACCCGGCGTCTTGACGAAGCGGTTCTTCGGCCAGCACTCGCCGGAGTTCACCGCGATCGGCACCACCGGCGCGCCGGTCTCGATCGCCAGCCGCGCGCCGCCGGCCTTGTACTTGCCCTGGCCGCCAACCGGCGTGCGGGTGCCTTCCGGGAACATGATGATCCACTGGCCGTCGGCCAGCCGCTTGCGACCCTGGTTGACGACCTGGGCGAACGCGTCGCGGCCGCGCGAGCGGTCGATCGGAATCATCCGCAACAGGCCGATGCCCCAGCCGAAAAACGGGATGTAGAGCAGTTCCTTCTTGAACACGAACACCAGCGGGCGCGGCATCAGCAAGATATAGAAGAGGGTTTCCCAGGCCGACTGGTGCTTGGACAGCAGGATCGCCGGGCCGTCCGGCAGGTTTTCCATGCCGATCACCCGATCGCGGATGCCGCACACGTGACGCGCGGCCCAGATCACCATCACGTTCCAGCGCGAGGTCCAGTAGTAGCGCATCCGGTAGGGCAGCGGCGCCGACAGGAAGCAGGCGAACGACCAGACGATCGTGAAGCAGGCGGTCAGCAGCGCGAACAGCAGCGAGCGCAGCAGCAGGATGGGGCGCGACATGGGGTCTCCGGGAGGGCGGGGAAATTCGGTGCGGCGCTCGGGCGATCAGGCGTTCGAGCGCATAAGGAGGCGAAGCGGCGGACGAAGCGGCAGGCGGAAACGCGATACGAGCGGCGCGTTCACGCGCGTCGCGCGCACTCGACCGGTGCGGCGAGCAGCACGTCGACCACGCCGGCGAGGTCGTCACAGACCACGGTGCCCGGCGGCAGTCCGCCCTTCTTCAACGTCGTCGCGCCCTTGCCGGTACGCACCAGGTAGGGCGCGCATCCGACGATGTAGGCGGCCTGCAGGTCGCGCAGCGAATCGCCGACGCTTGGCACGCCTTTCAGACCGACTTCGTAGCGACGGCCGATCTCTTGCAGCATGCCGGCGCGCGGCTTGCGGCAGTCGCAATCGTCGTCGGCCGCGTGCGGGCAGAAGAAGATCGCGTCGACGTCGGCGCCGGCCTGCATCGCGGCGGCATGCAGCTTCTGGTGGATCGCGTTCAGCGTCGCCATGTCGAACAGGCCGCGCGCGACGCCCGACTGGTTGGTCGCGACCACGATCCGGTAGCCGGCCTGCTTCAGCCGCGCCATCGCGGCCAGCGCGCCGGGGATCGGCACCCATTCGTCGGGCGACTTGATGAAGGCGTCGGAATCGTGGTTGATGACGCCGTCGCGGTCGAGGATGATCAGTTTCATTGGAATGCGCGCCTCATGCCGCCAGCTTGGAGATGTCCGCGACCCGGTTCATCATCCGATGCAGCTCGGCAAGCAGCGCGAGACGGTTCGCGCGCAGCTGCTCGTCCTCGGCCATCACCATCACGTCGTTGAAGAACGCATCGACATTGCCGCGCAATTGCGCCAGCGCCTTCAACGCGCCGGTAAAGTCGCCCTGCGCGAGCGCCGCGTCGAGCTGCGGCGCCAGCAGCGTCATCGCCGAATGCAGCGCCTGCTCGGCCACTTCGCGCAGCAGGCCGTTGTGCACCGTGGCGTCGGCCGCGGCGCTCTTCTTCAGGATGTTGCCGATTCGCTTGTTGGCCGCTGCCAGCGCTTCAGCCTCGGGCAGCGCGGCGAAGGCGCGCACCGCGTCCAGCCGCTCGATCAGGTCGTCCAGCCGGTCCGGCTGCGGCGCGACCACCGCCTCGACCTCGTTGACCGCGTAGCCGCGCTCGCGCAGCAGGCCGCGCAGCCGGTCGTAGAGGAAGGGCAGGACCTCGGCCGACGGATCGCGGAACGCGGCGATGCCCTCGAAGCGGCGTGCCGTCTCGTCCAGCAGCGTGCGCAGTGACAGCGGCAGCCGCTTCTCGACCAGCATGCGCAGGATGCCGAGCGCGTGGCGGCGCAGCGCGAACGGGTCCTTGTCGCCGGTCGGCTGCAGGCCGATGCCCCAGATGCCGACCAGCGTCTCCAGCTTGTCGGCCAGCGCGACCACGGTGCCGGTCATGGTCGACGGCAGCGCGTCGCCGGCAAAGCGCGGCTGGTAGTGCTCGGACATCGCCAGCGCGACCTGTTCCGGCTCGCCGTCGTGGCGCG
Organism: Burkholderiaceae bacterium; assembly: GCA_051955575.1. Classification (GTDB taxonomy): domain Bacteria; phylum Pseudomonadota; class Gammaproteobacteria; order Burkholderiales; family Burkholderiaceae_D; genus JBQCGO01. The sequence continues at coordinate 1,752 of JBQCGO010000375.1, read as the reverse complement.
CGTAATAGGTACCCATGACGCCCTGCAGCTCGGGAAATTCGCCGACCATGTCGGTCAGCAGGTCGGCCTTGGCGAGCGTCGCGGCGCGCACCGCGAGGCCGGCGTCCGCGTCCAGCATGCCGGCGATCCGTTCCGCCAGCGCGGTCACGCGCTCGGTGCGCTGCAGCTGGTTGCCGAGCTTGTTGTGGTAGACCACCGAAGCCAGTTGCGGCACGCGCGAGGCCAGCGACTTTTTCTTGTCCTGCTCGAAGAAGAATTGCGCATCCGACAGCCGCGGGCGCACCACGCGCTCGTTGCCGCCGACGATGCTCGACGAATCGGCGGTCTCGATGTTGGACACCACCAGGAAGCGCGAGCGCAGCTTGCCCTCGGCGTCGGTCAGCGCGAAATACTTCTGGTTGGTCTGCATCGTCAGGATCAGGCATTCCTGCGGCACCGACAGGAAGCGTTCCTCGAAACGGCAGGCATAGACCACCGGCCATTCGACCAGCGCGGTCACTTCGTCGAGCAGCGCTTCCGGCATCAGCACGCGGTCGTCGCCGGCCGCGGCCAGCAGCGCGGCGCGGATCGCGTCGCGGCGCTCCGGGAAGCTGGCGATTACCTTGCCTTGCTCGGTCAGCGTGGCGGCGTAGGTGTCGGCGTCGGCGATTGTCAATTCGCCCGGCGACAGAAAGCGGTGGCCGAGGGTAGTGCGGCCGGCGGTCAGGCCGAGTATCTCGACCGGCACCACGTCCGCGCCATGCAGGGCGATCAGCTTGTGCGCCGGACGCACGAACTGCACTGTGGTTTCGCCGTCGGCTAGCTGGTAGCTCATCACCTTCGGTACCGGCAGCTTTTTGATCGCGTCTTCGAGGGCGCCTTCCAATCGGATGGCAAGTCGGGTACCGGCCGCCAATTCACGGTGAACTAGCACATCCGTTTTGCCATCGTGCGCAACGGTTACGCGCTCGGTCAAGAGCGCGTCCACGTCGATATCCTCGTGATACATCCCCTTCAGCTTCTTGATCAAAGCCGGTGTCGGCCGGCCTTCCGCGTCGCGCCCGACCGAGACCGGCATCAACTTGGTCACGCGCTCTTTCGGTAGAGAAATTTCGCGCACCTGAGAGATGTGTGCCGCCAAGCGACGAGGTGTCGCGAACACTGTCAGCGTTGCACCGTCTTCCAGAAAGTCGTTGCTTCTCAGTCCCTCGAACAGCGCGCCACCAAACGCATTGCCTAGCTTTTGTAATGCCTTCGGCGGCAGTTCTTCGGTAAGCAGTTCGACTAGCAGTGTGTGGGCCATGGTTATCCTGATCTTCTCCCTCCCCTTCAAGGGGAGGGCTGGGGTGGGGATGGGTTCCATCGCGCTCAGCGAAAGATACCCATCCCCCTCCTAACCTCCCCCTTGAAGGGGGAGGAAATCATCGCGCTCGTTTCGCGTATCGCCTTATCCGTTCAAGCCGCCCGGCGCGCATCCCCGCACATCGGGAACCCGAGCGCCTCGCGCGATGCGTAATACGCCTGCGCGACCGCGCGCGACAGGTTGCGGATGCGGCCGATGTAGGCGGCGCGCTCGGTCACCGAGATCGCACCGCGCGCGTCCAGCAGGTTGAAGGTGTGCGCGGCCTTCAGGATCATTTCGTAGGCCGGCAGCGCCAGCGGTACTTCGAGCAGCCGCTTCGCCTCGGACTCGTAGTTCGAGAACAGCGAAAACAGGAACTCGGTGTTCGAATATTCGAAGTTGTAGGTCGACTGCTCGACCTCGTTCTGGTG
>JBQCGO010000374.1:0-5741 GCA_051955575.1 Burkholderiaceae bacterium | reverse complement strand
GGCTTCCGGCGTCGCATGGCTGCCGAACGGCATGTCGGCCACCAGCAGCGCCGACCGGTTGCCGCGCGCGACGCTGGCGGTGTGGTACGCGATGTCGGCCACCGTCACCGGCAGTGTCGATGCGTGGCCCTGGCACACCATGCCGAGCGAGTCGCCGACCAGCAGCACGTCGACGCCGCAGCGGTCCATCAGCGCGGCGAAACTGGCGTCGTAGCAGGTCAGCATCGCGATCTTCTCGGCTTTCTCGGTCTTTTCCACCGCGGCACCGCCCTTGCCGGCCATCGCCTGCAGCGCCGTGACCGTCACCGCCTTGGTCCGCGCGCCGGCCGGCGCGTCCTGCAGATACCCTGCCATCTCATTCCCCGCGGTTGAAGAACTCGCGCTTGCCGCGCATCGTGTCCATGTGCGTCAGCAGCAGTTCGAAGTCGTCGTCGTCGTCGATCGGGTTGAGCCGCTCGTTGTTGACGATCAACAGCGGCGCGGTCTCGTAATCGTAAAAGAAGCGGCTGTAGCTTTCGCACAGCCGGTGGATGTACGCCTCCGAAATGCCGCTCTCGCTGGCCACGCCGCGCTTCTTGATGCGCTCGATCAGCACTTCCGGCTCTGCCTGCAGGTAGATCACCAGGTCGGGCACCGGCGCGCCCGGCTGCAGCGCGAAGTGCAGCCGGCGGTACAGCGCCAGTTCGTCCTGTTCCAGCGTCAGCTGCGCGAACAGCTGGTCCTTTTCCAGCAGGTAGTCGGAGAACACTCGCGTGGTCGCGAGGTCCACCTTCATCAGCTCGCGGATCTGCGCGGTCCGGTGCAGCAGGAAGTGCATCTGCGCCGGAAGCGCGTAGCGTCCGGCATCGCGGTAGAAGCGGTCGAGGAACGGGTTGTCCTGCGGCGACTCGAGCATCGTCTGCGCGCCGAGCCGCTCGGCCAGCTTGCGCGTCAGGGTCGTCTTGCCGACGCCGATCGGACCTTCGACCACCAGGTAGCGGGTCTTTTCGAGATTCATGTCGAAAGGGGGGAAAGCGCGCCGGGGCGGCGCGGATACTGGGAGTGTAATCGGTTCCCGGCGGCGGTTGCGGCGCGCTGCGTCAAACGGCGCGACGGTCTCGTCGTCGGTTTCGCTTTGCTACCCGATGCGGGCGATGCGTTGCCCGGCCACACCCGGCACGAATGCGTGCGCCGGACCGGCGCCGGGAATCTCGACGGTCGGTTCGATCTGCAGCATCGGGATCAGCGCGAACGCGCGCTGCGTGAGCCGCGGGTGCGGCACCGTCAGCGCCGGCTCGTCGATGCGCCGGTCGCCATACAGGAGGATGTCGAGGTCGAGCGTGCGCGGCGCGTTCGGGTACGGCCGCTCGCGCCCGGCGCCGACTTCCAGCGCCTGCAGCGCGGCCAGCAGCGCCTGCGGCGACAGCCCTGTGTCGATGCGCGCGACCGCATTTACGTAGTCGGCGCCGCCGGCCTCGACCGGGGCGGTGCGGAACAGGCTGGAGCGGCCGGTCAGCCGCGTGTGCGGCAATGTCGCAAGCGTGTCGAACGCGGTATCCACCGCGGCGCGCGCGTCGCCGAGATTCGCGCCGATGCCGATCCAGGCGTCCGCGCCGATTATCATTGTCATTCTCACTCGGCGTCGGGGCGAGCCGGCGGCTGGACCGCTTCCGACGACGTCGCGGCGCCGGTCGCGTCCGTCTGGCCGGATTTGCCGCGGCGGCTGCGCCGGCGCGAACGCTTGGTCGGCGCGTCGGCGGCCTGCGGTTTCTTCTGCAGCAGTGCCTCGCGTCCCGCGCCGTCGGCGTCGACGAAGGCGGTCCACCATTCGCCGAGTTCCGCGTCGAGTTCGCCCGATGCGCAGCGCAGCAGCAGGAAATCGTAGCCGGCGCGCCAGCGCGGATGTTCGAGCAGCTTGTACGGCGACTTGCCGATGCGCCGCTCGAAGCGCGGCTGCATCGCCCAGATCTCGCGCATGTCGGACGCGATCTTGCGCTGCAGCGCCAGCTTGTCGGTCTGCGCGTGCAGCACGTCGTCGGCAGCCAGGTGGAGCGCGGGAATCGGATATTCGCCCGACGCCTGGTAAGCCTTCCATTTCTCCAGCGCCTGGTGCCACAGCAGCGCGGCGACCAGGAAGCCGGGCGAGACCGGCTTGCCCTGACGGATCCGCTCGTCGGTGGCGTTCAGCGCGAGCGTGACGAACTTCTCGCCGAGCGGCTGCTCCAGCACCACGTCGAGCAGCGGCAGCAGGCCGTGATGCAGGCCCGCCGTGCGCAATTGCTGCAGGCAGGCGAGCGCGCTGCCGCTCATCAGCAGCTTCAGCATTTCGTCGAACACGCGCGCGGCTGGCACGTTGTTGACCAGCGGCGCCATGACCGGAATCTGCGCCGCGGTGGCGGGATCGATGGTCAGGTTGAGCTTGGCGGCCAGCCGCACGGCGCGCAGCATCCGTACCGGATCTTCGCGGAAGCGCTCTTCCGGTGCGCCGATGATGCGCAACGTGCGGCGGCGGATGTCGTCGACGCCGCCGTGGTAGTCGAGTACCGTCTGCGACGCCGGGTCGTAGTACATCGCGTTGATCGTGAAGTCGCGTCGCACCGCGTCCTCGTGCTGCTCGCCGAAGGTGTTGTCGCGCAGCACGCGGCCGTGCTCGTCCTTTTGCGCCTCGTCCGGCGCCGCGCCGCGGAAGGTGGTCACTTCCAGCAGGTCCTGGCCGAACATCACGTGCACGATCTGGAATCGCCGGCCGATGATGAAGGCGCGCCGGAACAGCCGCTTCACCTGTTCCGGCGTGGCATTGGTCGCGATGTCGAAATCCTTCGGCTTGACGCCCAGCAGCAGGTCGCGCACCGCGCCGCCGACCACGAAGGCGCGGAAGCCCGCGTCCTGCAGCGTCTGCGTCACGCGCATCGCGTTGGCCGAGACCAGCTGCGGGTCGATGCCGTGCTCCTGCGGGCCGTACACCTTCGGTTGCGTGGCGTCCGTCTTTTGCCGGGCGCCGAGGATGCGCCGGATGAATTTCTTGATCATTGGAACAGGTGGAGGATGGGCCAGCCGTGCGCCTGCGCGTGGGCCAGCAGCTTGAGGTTGGGATTGGTGGCGACCGGGTCGGTCACGCGCGACAGCAGCGGGATGTCATTCTGGGAGTCGCTGTAGAAATGGCTCCGCCCGAAGTCGCCGAGCCGGCGGCCGGTCCGCGCCAGCCAGGCTTCGAGATTGACGATCTTGCCGGGACCGTAGGGCGGTGTGCCGTCGGCGCGACCGAGGATGTCGCCGTCGGGCGAGAGGGCGGGCTCGGCCGCGATCAGCGCCGGCACGTTGAACGCCTCGGCGATCGGGCCGGTGACGAAGCGGTTGGTCGCGGTGACGATGACCAGTTCGTCGCCGGCGTCGCGGTGCCGCGCGATCAGCTCGTGCGCGGCCGGCAGCATCGCCGGGCGGATCACCTCATCCATGAACTGCGCATGCCAGGCGTCGAGCTGCCGGCGCGGAAAGCGCGCCAGCGTGCCGAACGCGAAGTCGAGGTATTCGAACGGGTCCAGCGTGCCGGCCTGGTACTGCAGGTAGAACTCGGCGTTGCGTTGGGCGAACGCGTCGGGATCGACCGCGCCGACGCGCACCATGAACTGACCCCATTCGTAGTCGGAATCGAGCGGCAGCAGCGTGTGGTCGAGGTCGAACAGGGCGAGGTTCATACGGGTGTCAGGCGTGGGGCGTCAGGCATTGGAATCGGAATCGGGCCGGTGCGGCGCACCGTGCTGCAAGAGGTCGCGCAGCAGCGGCAGGGTGATCGGTCGCTTCAGCTCGAGCGAGTGGCGGTCCAGCGCGTCGAGCAGCGACGACAGCGAGCGCATGTCGCGCTCGAAATGCGTCAACAGATAGGGTAGCACGCCGGGCGCGACCATCATGCCGCGGGCGCGGGCGGCGCGCTCCAGCGCGGCGACCTTCTCGTCGTCGCTCAGCTCGTGCAGCTGGTAGACCAGGCCCCAGCCGAGCCGGGTGCGCAAATCTTCGCGCAAGGGCAGCTGCATCGGCGCGGCCGAGCCGGCGGCGACCAGCAAGGCGCCGTGCTCGCGCACCTGGTTGAACAGGCCGAACGCGGCAACTTGCGCGGCCGGCGACAGGCGGTCGCAATCGTCGAGCAGCCAGAGCGAAATGCCGGACGCGTAGACGAATTCGTCGTCACCGGCATCGGCGTCGAGATAGCGCGTCTCCGGCGATGCCGCGAGCGCCTGCAGCAGGTGCGTCTTGCCGGCGCCGCTCGGACCCCACAGGTAGAGCGTGCGGTCGGTTATCGAGGCGTCGCCGGCGGCGAAGCGTTCAAGCCGCGCCAGCAATTCGCCGTTGCGGCCGGCGACGAAGGATGCCAGCGTCTGCGGCGTCTGCGCTGGCAAGTCGAGCAGGAGCTGCCTCATCGCGCCGTCACCCGAGGTTGTAGAAGCGGCTGTTCAGGTAGCGCAGCCGGATGTGCGCGACCGCGACCGAGATCGCCGCGCTGGCCGGCAGCGCGAGCAGCACGCCGACGAAGCCGAACAGCTGGCCGAACGCGAGCAGCGCGAAGATCACCGCCAGCGGATGCAGGCCGATGCGTTCGCCGACCAGCCGCGGCGTCAGGTAGAAGCCTTCCAGCATCTGGCCGATGCCGTAAATGCCCGCCACCGCCAGCACGCCGACGTAGCCGTCGAACTGCAGCATCGCGGTGGTCAGCGCCAGCAGCAGCCCGAGGCCGTAGCCGACATAGGGCACGAAGGCGAGGAAGCCGGTGATCAGGCCGACCGGCAGCGCGACGTCGAAGCCGGCGGCCGCCAGCGCGGTCGAGTAGTAGGCGGCGAGGATCAGCATCACCAGCAGTTGTCCGCGCAGGTATTGCGCCAGCAGGCCGTCGACTTCCTTCGCCAGCGCGATGGTCTTGGCCGACCAGCGGCGCGGCACCAGCTGTTCGAGGCGGAACAGGATCACGTGCCAGTCGAGCAGCAGGTAGAACAGCACCACCGGTGTCAGCAACAGGGTCGCCAGCCAGCCGATTACCGCCGAGCCGCCGACGCGCGCCGACGCCAGCACTGTGGCCCAGATGCCCGGGCCGCTGGTGGCGATGCGTTCGGTCACCAGTTCCTTGATGCCGGCCATGTCCAGCGTCACCGGCAGGCCGAATTCGCGCAGGCGCGGGCCGAGCGTGGCGTCGAGACGGTCGAGCAGGACCGGGATCTTCTGCTGCAGCAGCGGCACCTCGCGCGCCAGGACCGGGATCACGATCAGCACGATCGCCAAGAGCGCCGCCGCCACGAACAGCATCACGACGATGACTGCCAGCGGGCGCGGCAGCGCGAAGCGCATCCGGCGGCCGTCGGGCAGGCGTCCCGAGAGCCGGTCCACGCCGGGGTTCAGCGCGTAGGCCAGCACCGCCGCGGCGATGAAGGGCGCCAGCACCGGCCCCAGCAGGAACAGCAATGCCAGCACGGCGAACCAGAACAGCAGCCACAGCGCGGCTTCCTTCTGTTCGCTGTCGAAAGAAAATGGCATCGGGTCGCGGGGCGGGGGAGCGGTTTGATAAAATGGCGGACTTTCCGGTGCGCGGCGGACCTTGCCGGCACATCATCTTATTCTACCGTCTCTGCCCCTCCGACCGCCATGAATCCCTCCTCCGACGTTTCCCTTTCCTACCGCGACGCCGGCGTCGACATCGATGCCGGCGACGCGCTGGTCGAAGCGATCAAGCCGTTCGCCAGGCGCACCATGCGCGACGGCGTGCTGGCCGGCATCGG
>JBQCGO010000373.1:0-4103 GCA_051955575.1 Burkholderiaceae bacterium | reverse complement strand
ATGGCTGTAATCGCGCTCGATCGCCTCCGTCCATTCACGCAGCATGCGCCGGATCGCCTTGCGCGTGAACCGATAGGCCGAGGGCATCTCTTCCCACACCAGCAGCCCGAGACGGTCGGCCCACTAGAGGTAGCGCGGACATTCGATCTTCTGATGCTTGCGCACGCCGTTGAAGCCCATCGCCTTGGCCAGTTCGACGTCGCGCTTCAGCGCCTCATCGGACGGTGCGGTCAGCAGCGTGTCGGGCCAGTACCCCTGGTCCAGCACCAGACGCAGGTGGTACGGCCGCCCGTTCAGCATGACCCGGTCGCGGTTGACGGTGGCCGAGCGCATCGCGGTGTAGGAGCGCACGCGGTCGAGCACCGTGTCGCCCTGCCGTAGCGTCACCTCGGCATCGAGCAGCGTCGGCCGCTCGGGGCTCCACAGCAGTTCGTTGCGCGAATCGTCGATACCCGGGTCGGACAGCGCGATCTTGCGATGCGCTTCGCCGCCGATCACCTTGTAATGATCGTCGGCCAGCATTTTCTCGCCGTGCCAGATCCTGACTTCGACCGTCAGGTCGTCCTTCTGATCGCCGGCGACGAAGGCTTCGCAGCCGATCTCGAACCCCTCGAAGAACGGCGTCCAGCGCAGCTTCTGGATATAGGTGCGCGCGACCCGCTCCACCCATACCGACTGCCAGATGCCGGTGGTGCGCGGATACCAGATCGAATGCGGTTCGAGCTGCCAGTCCTGCTTGCCGCGCGGCTTGGCCAGATCGTGCGGATCGTCCTCGACCCAGACCGTCACGGTCTGCCGGCCGGAAGCATCGAGCACGTTGGTGATGTCGGCCTGGAACGGCGTATGGCCGCCTTCGTGCTCCGCGACCAGATGACCGTTGACCCAGACGCGCGCCGCGTAGTCGACCGCGCCGAAATGCAGCAGCACCCGCTGGCCCTCGGCCTGGATCTCGAATTCCCGCTCGTACCAGCAGACGCTGTGGAAGCCGCGGTCACCGATGCCGCTCTTTTCCGACTCCGGCGGATACGGCACGAGAATCTCGTGCGACCACTGGACCGGCTTGGACGGGTAGTCGTACTGGCGCGCATTGTCGAACGCGAATTTCCACTTGCCGTCGAGCGACTGCCAGTGGCTTCGGACGAGTTGGGGACGCGGGTAGGAGTCGGACATGTCTTTCCTTTGCAGATGAACGTCTTGGGTCTTGCGGCCTGCGCGCGGCACCGGCGCAGGCGGGCGGCGAGGCGAACCCGGAAGATGAACGCGATCCCGATATCGGACCTTGTGCCGGATCAAGCGTTCCGGGCCGGCAGCAGCGCCGTCGCCCGGCCGCCTTCGGCGTTGAAACGCTGGACGGTCGCGGCGGCCGCGCGCGAGGCGCCGTCCGCGCGGCACAGCGCGACGCAGGCGCCGCCGAAGCCTGCGCCTGTCAGGCGCGCGCCATAGACGTTGGGATCAGCGCGCAGCAGCTCGCACAGGCGATCGAGCGCGGGCACCGACACTTCGTAGTCGTCCCGCAGACTGGCGTGCGACGCGTCCATCAGGCGGCCGAAGGTGGCGGCGTCGATGCCGGCGGCCGCCTGCAGCACGCGGGCGTTCTCGGTGACCACGTGGCGCGCGCGCTTTTGCAGCAGCGGTGGCAGGCCGTCCAGCCGCGCCGGGTCGGTCACGTCGCGCAGCGAGGCCACGCCTAGCAGGCGCGCGGCTTCCGCGCATTCCTCGCGGCGCCGGTTGTACGCACTGCCGGCCAGCGTGCGCGAAACACCGGAATCGATCACCGCGATTTCGGTCCCCTCCGGCAACGGCAGCAGCTTGCGGTCGAGCGTCCTGGTATCGAGGAACAGCATGTGCTCGGTGTCCGCCAGACTCGATGCCATCTGGTCCATGATCCCGCATTGCACGCCGGCGTAACGGATCTCGGCCTGCTGCGCCAGCAGCGCGATCTGCACGTCGTCGATGGACAGGTCGAGCAGGCGGCGCACCGCGCGCAGCACCGCGACTTCGAGTGCCGCGCTGCTCGACAGTCCCGCGCCCATCGGCACGTCGGATTGCACGTGCATCGTCAGCGGCGGCACCCGCACGCCCTGCTCCTCCAGCACGCGCAGGCAGCCCTCGACGTAGCGCGCGAAGCCTTCCGGCAGCGCCTCGCCGTGGCGGAATTCGGCGGTCTCGCCGAGCGACGCGGCATGCACGCGGAATGCGTCGCCGTCGCTGCGCCGAAGCGCCACGCGGGTGGTCTGCGGGATCGCGATCGGTAGCACGTAGCCGTCGTTGTAGTCGGTATGCTCGCCGAGCAGGTTGACCCGGCCCGGCGCCGATGCCTCGACCTCGGCGCCGGTGCCCCGGCGCAGGAATTCCTCCATGTCGATCATGCGGCCTCCAGCGGCAACGCCCGCTGCAGCCCGCCGTGCGCGACGGCAGGCCATGCGGGATCGACGGTCAGGTTCTCGTGCCCGCGCGGCGTCAGCAGCAGCGTGTCTTCCAGCTTCACGCCGGGCAGGCTTGGGTTGAACGCGACCGCCATGCCGTTATCGAGCTTGACCATCGTGTGCGGCGTCGCCACCACTTCGCGCGCCAGGTAGCCGGTGATGCCGCCCTGGTGATGCTGACGGATCGCCTCGGGATAGCCGTGGCTGCGATAGGCGTCCGCCAGCGCCGCGTAGACCTCGGAAAGCATCGCGCCGGCGCGGCAGGCGGCCAGCCCTTCGGCCTCGATCTCGCGCAGCGCCTGCCACTCGCGCTGCATGGTCACGCGGCCGAACTCGACGAAACGCGTCAGGTTGGCGTACAGCCCCTGGCCACGCGCGCAGAACACCAGCATCGCGCGCGCGCCGAGCCGGTCGGCGGACGGCGTCGAATGCCGGTAGCGCGGCAGCCGGCGCGCGCCGGCGGCCAGCGTCAGCGCCGGATGCAGGCCGCGTACCCAGAGCGCCTCGGCGCCGGCGCCGGCCAATTGATACTCGGTCCAGTCGGGCCGCGCCGCGCGCAGCACTTCGGTCATCGCCTCGGCGGCCAGCCGGCCGACCTGGCGGTAGCGCTTGCGCTCGCTCTCGGTCAGCGCGTAGCGTTGCTCGGCGAAGGTCGGCGGCAGCGGCGTCTCACCGGGCGCGGGACGGTCGCTGACGATGGTCATGCCGCCGGACACGTCGGCGATGAAGCGGTCGCGCTGGGCGAGGTCGGCCCACGGCACCACGTGCCAAGCGTAGGAGTCGCCGATCTCTTCCTCGCGCAGCCGCAGCGCCTCGATCTCGTCGGTCAGCACATAGGCGTCGGTCGGCGTGACGAGGATCTCGGCTACGCCGGTCTCGGCGGTCAGCAGCACCGTGTTCGAGCCGCCGGCGGTGGCCCAGGCGAACCAGTCGGTCCCGCGCAGCCGCAGCGCGCCCGCGTTCATCGTGCGCAACCATTGACGCACCCGCGCGAGCTTCAGGGAAATTTCCGCGCTCTTTTCCGTCATCGTGGTTCCTACTCTATCGTGACGGCGACCTGCTGCAATTCCTTCGCCTTCTCTTCGGGCAGCACGTCCATCGCGAACATGCCGGCGGCCAGCTCGGTGCCGGCCAGGTATTTCAACCGGTCGCGGGTACGGTACGGCGGATAGAACTCGGCATGCAGGTGCGCCTCGGGATGCGCCGTCCCGTCCAGTGCCGCCTGATACCACGCCATCAGGTACGGAAACGGCCGCTCCCAGAGACCGTCGTACTTCAGCAGGAGCGTCTTCAGCGCGCGCGCGAGGTCGGCCCGTTGCGCAACGCCCAGGTCACCGAAGGTCGCGACCGGCTCGATGGTCGCGACCCAGGCTTCGTACGGATAGCGCGCGCAGGCTGGAACGAACGCGACCGCGTGCTCGCCGCGGTACAGGATGCCGGTATCGGTTTCGAGGTGCCGCGCGATCAGGTCGGCCAGCAGCGCCTTGCGGTGCGCTGCGTAGAACAACCGCTCCTGCGCCTGCATGCGCGCCGGTACCGGCGGCACGAACGGATAGGCGTAGATCTGGCCGTGCGGATGATGCAGCGTCACGCCGACCTCCGCGCCGCGGTTCTCGAACGGCAGCACGTAGCGGATCTCTTCCCGCTCGGCCGCGCGCGCGGTGCGGTCGGCCCACA